>DASQSO010000195.1:0-2906 GCA_035642335.1 Caulobacteraceae bacterium | reverse complement strand
CCGTGGACCCGACGGCCGCCGCGGTGACCGCCGCCGCCCCGCTCGCCGGAAAGTGGGCGCTCCAGGGCCTCAGCTGCGACAGCCCGATCGTCATCGCCATTCAGAACGGCGCGGTGTCCATGACCGTGTCCGGGACAACGTCGACGGCGAGCATCCAACCCAGCCCCATCGCCGGCGTGACCAACGCCAAGGGCGGCGACGGCGCCTACGTCTACAAGCTCGGCCAGGACGGCACGCTGTCGATGGTCGATCCCACCAACCAGACCACCAAGATGACCAAATGCGCTGGCTGATCCCGATCGGCCTGGTCTTCGCGCTCGGAGCCGGCGCGGCGCGCGCCGCCACCCCGGCCGAGGTGCTTTGCGCCTCGTACAAGAACGCCGTGGCCAAGGAGACGGATCGCGCAAAGCGCGAAGAGATGATCAAGTCGCTGCCGCACGGCTGCGAAGTGAAGCCGGCCGCGCCGCGCAAAGCGGCGCCGGGGCCGGGCCAGCCGGAGCAGCCTGTTCCCGAGGCCGCCGTCCCGGAGGCGGCGATCCCCGAACCGCCGCCCGAGCCGTTGCCGGCCGGCGAGCCCCTCCCCGCCGGCATGACGCTCGACAAGGCCAAGCAAAACGGCAACAAGGCCTATGCCGCGCACGACTATTCCGGCGCCCTGCGCTGGTACATGATGGCCGCCGGCCAAGGCGACGCCGCGGCGCTGGACGACATCGGCGAGTTCTACTTCTACGGGCGCGGCGTCCCGGTCGACTACAGCCAGGCGATGATCTGGTACCGCCGCGCCGCCGCCAAGGGCAACGCCACGGCCCAGGACGGCATCGGCGCGCTCTATGCTCGCGGCCAGGGCGTTTCGGTCAACTATGCCGAGGCGATCAAGTGGTTCCGGCTCGCGGCCGCCCAAAACAATTCCGATGCGTCCAACTGGATGGGCTATTTCTATGCCCACGGCCTCGGCGTGCCGCTCGATCCGAACCAGGCGCAGATCTGGTACGCCAAAAGCAGAGCCGACAGCACGCCGCACTAGCCTAAGACCTCTCCCAGAGACCTCTCCCTCTGGGAGAAGCCTGGGAGGAACGCGCCGCGTCCTATCCGCCAAAGAGAATTCACGCTTTCCGTATCCCGGTCGATCGCCCACGGCGGCCGGCCGCCTTGTCGCGCGAAGTCTACAAACCCTTTACCCGGTCAGGCGGAGCCCACACATAGGATCACGCCGCATGGGAAGGGCCGAGATGGACAGCACACCGCGAGCGATCGGCGAAATCGCCAGCTATCACGCCCACATCTATTACGAGCCCGGCGTGACGCGGGCCGCGGCGGAACGGCTGCGCGACCTGATCGCCGAACGGTTTACGGTCCGACTGGGCCGCTGGCACGAGGTGAAGGTCGGGCCGCACGACCAGGCCATGTACCAGGTGGCCTTCGAGACCGAAGCCTTCGCGGCGCTCGTCCCCTTCCTGATGCTCAACCACGCGGGCCTGAGCATCCTGATTCACCCGAACACCACCAATCCCAGGCGCGATCACCTGAGAGACGCGCTCTGGATCGGCAAGCCGCTGGCGATCCACGGCCAGCGCCTGCCCGAAGAGTCCGAGGCCGACGCCGCCGGCGAGCCGAACACCGCGCCGACCCTCACGGCCTGAGGGCCGAGGCGCCGATCGCGTCGACGGCCTGATCGAACTGCGCCTCGAGCCAGGGGCTTGCACCCCTGCAGCCGGCCACGACCCGCCGCGCCCAATCGACGTACTCGGTCTTCCGCTCCGGCTCCCAGTCGGCGGGCGGGCTCGCCAGCAGGGCGCGCAGGTTCGAGGTCTTGTCGGCGAGCTTGATGATCTTGGCGGCCTTGGACGCGTGGGCGGCGTGCTCGATCTGCAGTCGTTTGCGCTCGGCCTTTGGCAACGACTTGTCGTCGGTCACCTCCGCGACCAGCCCGGCGACGCGGGCGCCGAAACGTTCGGACAATTCGGCCGGCGTGGTCTTGGTATCCTCGACGGTGTCGTGCAGCACGGCCGCCATGACCAGCTCGACATCGTCGCCGCCCGAACCGATGGCCGCCAGGGCGGCTACCTCCGTCAGGTGGTTCATATAGGGCTCGGCCGCCTCGCCTTTCCGCCGTTGGGCGATATGTTTCGCGGCGGCGAAGTCGTAGGCCTCGGCCATCGCGACGATTGGATTCATGATCAGATTTCCTTTGCCGGCTTTGGGGTGACGCCGAACTTGCGCCCCCGCGCCGGGCTCGCCCCCCAAGGGAACGACGGCCCGGCCGCCGTCAGGCCGGCCAATTCGGGTCTGTCCCGCAATTCTACCACATCGGTTTCGCGGCGGGCGCCGCCGCGTCCGGGCGGGACGCCCCAGGCCCGGCGCACGATGGCGAGTCAGCCACACGCGGGCAGCACGCCTTGTGCATATCGACCGCGGACCGGCTGCACGCTTTGCGCTGACTTCGCGAGGCGCAAATGTCGATGCATCGCAGTCACGACTTTGTATCGAAGATCGTGCTGGGAGCTGGAGGAAAGGCCAAGCGCCGCGAAGCCGTAGTTGATGTCCCGCATGTTCCGAAAAACTGGCCCACTCCGCACCTCGGATTTCGCACCCTGAACTTCACCTACCGCGGCCCGCTTGCGCGCTTCAACACGAGCATGAATGGGCCAATCTTGTCCGCCGGCTATCACTTTTGACGCGGGCTCGCGCGGCTTCGCGCGTCGAGACGACGCCCTTGAAAGATGATCCCTCGGGGTCTAATGCCCCCCGGCCCCGAAAGAGCGCGGGCCGATTAGTCCCGTTTGCTACCTAATGCCGCAGTATCGGGGCAACGGAATATGGTACTTTGTCGTCAACACGGGTCACCAAGTCTTTACTGACCCAGATTCACAGCAGGTGCGGAGCAGTAAAGACTTGGTGACCCGTGT
>DASQSO010000194.1:0-2150 GCA_035642335.1 Caulobacteraceae bacterium | reverse complement strand
GGCCGCGGCCGGAGCGGCGGCGGGTTGGCCCGGAGCGGGCTCAGTGGCGGTCGGCGCCGGCGCGGGCGTCCCGCTCGCCGGCTGATCGCTCGCGGGCGATGCTGGCGCCGCCGGCTGGGGACTGGCGTCGGGCGGACTGGCGGCGGGCGGATTGGCGTCGGGCGGATTGGCGTCGAGCGGATTGGCGTCGAGCGCCGGCGGTGCTGCCGACGTCGGCGTGGGGTTAGGCGGCGGCTGATCCGGCGCCGGCGCCTGAGCCTGGGCCGCGGCGGCGAGCATCAACGCCGCCAGCGCCGACAAAGCCGCCATCCGCCGCCGCCGCAACTCCATCCGTGCTCCCGATACCGCCATGCTAAGCCCGTCGCCGACTCCGCCCCGCCGCCAATCTTGGCGCGCATCCCCATCCTCGTGTAAAGCGCCAAGGGCGATGATCAAGCGCCACCCATGCCGAATGCCATGAGCATCGAGCCCGCCCTACGCGGCCGCACCATCGCGCTCGTCGGCCTGATGGGCGCCGGCAAGTCGAGTATCGGCCGCCGCCTGGCCCTGGCGCTGGACCTGCCGTTCAAGGACGCCGACGAGGAGGTGGAGCGCGCCGCCGCCCGCTCCATTCCCGAGATCTTCGAATATCTGGGCGAGGCCGCCTTCCGCGACGGCGAGCGGCGGGTGATCGCGCGGCTGCTGGACGATCCGCCCCACGTGCTGGCGACCGGCGGCGGCGCCTTCATGAACGCGGAAACCCGGGCGCTGATCAGGCAAAAGGCGATCTCGATCTGGCTGAAGGCCGATCTGGAGGTGCTGCTGCGCCGGGTGGCGCGCCGAACGGACCGGCCGCTCTTGAAGGACGGCGACCCGCGGGCCGTGCTGGAGGCGCTGTCCCGCGAGCGCGACCCGATCTATGGCCTGGCCGACATCCGGGTCGAGTCGGTGGAGACCGCGCACCAGGCCACCGTGCAGGCGATCATCGACGCGCTGCGCGCGCGGCTGCCGGTCGCGCCGCAATGACCCGCTCCATCACCGTGGGATTGGACGGCCGCGCCTACGAGGTGGTCATCGGGCCCGGATTGATCGATCAGGCGGGCGAGCGACTCGCGCCCCTGTCGAGCAACGGCCGCGCGGCGGTGGTCGCCGACGCGACCGTCGCCGCCCTGCATGGGGAGCGGCTGATGGCCTCCCTGGCCGCGGCCGGCCTGAAGGCGTCGCCGATCACCATCCCGCCGGGGGAAGGCTCGAAGAGCTTCGCCGGCCTGGAGTCGCTGCTGCACCAACTGCTGGCGCTGGGCCTCGATCGCGGCGACCTGATCGTCGCCTTTGGCGGCGGCGTGGTCGGCGACCTGGCCGGCTTCGCGGCGGCCATCTACAAGCGCGGCGCCGACTTCGCGCAGATCCCGACCACGCTGCTGGCCCAGGTGGATTCCTCGGTCGGCGGCAAGACGGCCATCGACACGCCGCACGGCAAGAACCTGGTGGGCGCCTTTCACCAGCCGCGGCTGGTGCTGGCCGACCTGGGCGTCCTGGCCACACTGCCCGACCGCGAAATGCGTTGCGGCTACGCCGAGGTGATCAAGTACGGCATGCTGGGCGACGCGGCCTTCTTCGCCTGGCTGGAGGCGAACGGCGCCGCCGTGCTGCTCCGCGAGCCGGCCGCACTGGCCCAGGCCATCGGCCGCTCCGTGCGGATGAAGGCCGAGATCGTCGAGCGGGACGAGCGCGAACAGGGCCGCCGCGCCCTGCTCAACCTTGGCCACACCTTCGGCCATGCGCTGGAGACCGAGGTCGGCTTCGGCGACGTCCTGTTGCACGGCGAGGCGGTGGCGCTGGGCTGCGCCCAGGCCTTCCGGTTTTCCGCCAGGCTCGGCCTCGCCCCGCGCCAGGACGCCGAGCGCGCCGAACGGGGCATCGCCGCCGCCGGCCTGCCGGTGCGCGACGTCGCCGAGCTGACCGGCTTTCCGGAGATGATGGACGGGCGGGTGAAGACGCTGCACCCGGTCGTGCACGGTGGCCTGCTGGGCGTGCGCGATGCGCCCGAGCACAAGGCGGCGATGGGCGAGCACGGGATCGGCGGCATCGATCTGCTGTACGTCAACCTCTACCCCTTCGAGCAGACGGTGGCGGGCGGGGCGGATTTCGCGACGGCGGTCGAGAACATC
>DASQSO010000193.1:0-4115 GCA_035642335.1 Caulobacteraceae bacterium | reverse complement strand
CCGCCGTCCGGGCACGGCCAGGATCGCAACGACTCGGGCTCACGCCGCAGCAGCGGAACGGCCGACGCCATTGGCTCTCCAAGGGGAGCCAGCGGCTTGGGCGGGGCCAGTTCGGACCCGAAGGTGTACGCGGAAATGGTGCGCCAGGAGCTCAAGACCGCCGCCCAACTGTGTCCAAGGCTGGCCCCGCTGGTCACCCCTGCCCTCCTCGCCTACCCGGCCAGCGCCACGCCAGAGGACGCCGCGCGGGTGGCGGCCGCGGCGGCGCAATTCCTGCCGCGGCCGGAGCGGAACAACGACCAGACCGCCCTCTGGGGCTGGCGCAAGCATGGGATACGGGTGCTGGTCATGCTGGCCATCGCGCTGGAGGACCCGCAGGTTCGCAGCCCCTGCGGCTATTTCGGCAAGCTGACCGGCCAGGACCGCGGCGCCGCCGACCTGCGGCTGAACCTGGCGCGGATCCTCGCCGGAAAAGGGGCGGTCCCGCTACCGGACGTCGGGGCGACCGCCGTCGAGGCCGGCGAAGCCCAGGCCCGGCGGCTGGCCGAGGACCTGGTGGCGCCGCCCGGGGCGGAGGACCCGGAGTGGCAGGCAATCGCGGGGGAACTCCGGCGCATCCTGCGCGAGGGCAAGTTCGGCAGCTGGTTCAGCCGGGTGGGCTTCCACGGGGTCAATGATGGGATTTTGACCCTGTCGACCCCGAGCGGGGTCGCCGTCGACCGGATCAAGGCCGATTTCATCCCCGATATCCTGGCGGCGGCCGCGGTCGCCGACGTGTTCGTGGAGCGCGTGATCGTCACGTTGAGGAAGCCGTGAGAGAGGCCGACATGCATTGTGGGCGGTTTTTCGAGACCGTGAATATGGCCTATGGCGCATATGGAGTTTACATGAAAATGCGCTATAGGCTGTAGCCATGGACCGCCGTCATTCCGCCGCCGAAGCCCGTCGTTCGCTCGATCGGACCCTTGCCCCTTTGCATGAGCTGCCCCGCCAGCGGCCGCAGCGGGGTTGGGTGCGGGCGATCCGCGACGCCCTGGGCATGACCGCCGAGCAGCTCGGCGGTCGGATCGGGGTCACGCAGTCGACCATACAGCGGCTAGAGACGTCCGAGGCGGCGGATACGATCCAACTCGGCAGCCTGCGGCGCTTGGCAAAGGGTCTGGACTGCGAGCTGGTCTACGCCCTGATCCCGCGCGACACCCTCGCGGCCACCTATGACGGAGCGGCCCAGGATGTCGCCCGACGCGAGCTGGCCCGGGTCGGCCATTCCATGGGGCTGGAGAACCAAGCCGTCGATGACCCGGAGGAAGAGCGGCTGCGCCGCTCCATCGCAGAGGCGCTGAACCCCCGCGAGGTCTGGGGTCGCCGGTCGTGACTGATGACGACGACGTATCGGCCGGTTTTGGAGTTAGACCTGCTGGTATGCTCTTGAAGGCGCATTAGGCGACTTTGTGGTCCTTCAAGAGCGTGCGTCTTGCTTCCGGCGTCAAACCATGGTTTGCTCTTCAGAGCATATAAGACCCACTAACTAGCTCTTGAACGCCCATGCCCAGTCGCAACGCTCTGCTTCTTGCGCCGCCTCATCCCGTTGAGTCCGCCCTGGCGGAGCTCGGCGCCAACCTGCGGACGGCGCGGCTGCGCCGGAACTTGACCGTTGAGGCGGTGGCCCAGAAGATTGGCGCGGGTCGTCGCGCCGTCTCGGACGCCGAGCGGGGCAAGCCCTCAACCAGCATCGCGACCTATGCCGCCCTGCTGTGGGCCTTCGATCTGCTCGGCGGCCTGTCGAGCTTGGCCGATCCGGCCCGCGACCCGGAAGGACAGGCCCTCGCCCGCTCCCAGAACCGGGTCCGCGCGCATCGCGGCGACGCCCTGGACAATGACTTCTAGCGGCCATGCCCGAGGCCTTCGTCTACATCACCTTGCCGGGAAGCGTCGAAGCGGTCACCGCGGGCCGGTTCGTCATAGAGACCGACAGGGCCAGTGTCTCCATCGGGCGCTTCGTCTACGGCCGCCGCTATCTGGCGCGTCCGGACGCGGTTGAGATCGATCCCGTCGAACTGAAGCTCGGCGACCGCACCTATGAAACCGCGGCCTTGGGCGGCGTCTTCGGCGCCCTGCGCGACGCCAGCCCAGACTACTGGGGCCGCCGGGTCATCGATAAACATGCCGGCAAGCCGCAGCTCGGTGAAATCGACTACCTCCTGAATTCCGCCGACGATCGGGCCGGCGCCCTTGGCTTTGGCCTGGGCGCCGAGCCGCCGGCGCCGCGCCGCGACTTCAACCAGACCATCGCCCTGGAAAAGCTGCAGGCCATCGCCGACGCCTTGATCAACGATGAGGACCTCGCGCCCGATGCGGCCAACCAACAGATCCAGGATCTGTTGCTCGTCGGCACTTCCATGGGCGGCGCCCGGCCCAAGGCCGTGGTCGAGGGCGACGGTGCGCTGTGGATCGCCAAGTTCAATCGCCAGGATGACCGTTGGAACACCGCCCGCGTCGAGCACGCCATGCTGACGCTCGCCCGCGTCTGCGGTCTCGACGCCGCCGACAGCAAGATCATCGTGGCTGGAGGCCACGATGTCCTGATGGTCCGGCGCTTCGATCGCGACCGCGTCGCGGCCGGCTATGCCCGGGCGCGGATGATCAGCGCTCTCACGCTCTTGCGCACCGAGGACAGCCACCGCGCCCGGGATCGCTGGTCCTATGTGCTGCTCGCTGAAGAGCTGCGCCGGGTCAGCGCCGAAGCGGCCAAGGATGGGCGCGAGCTGTTCCGTCGCATGACCTTCAACGCCCTGATCTCCAACGCCGACGACCACCCGCGCAATCACGCGGTCATCGCCAAGGCCCGGGATTGGCGGCTGTCGCCGGCCTACGACCTGACGCCGACGACGCCCGTCAGCCTCGAGCGCCGCGATCTGGCGCTGGTCATCGGCGACGCCGGCCGCATCGCCACGGCCGAAAACCTGGTGTCCCAAAGCGCTCGCTTTCTACTCAAGACCGATGAGGCCGCGGCCATCGTCACGCAGATGGAACACCAGGTCCGGGCCAGCTGGTACGACGTCGCCCGCGGCGTCGGGGTGAGCGTTTCAGACTGCGACCTCATTTCTGGAGCCTTTGTCTATCCGGGCTTCCGACCCGGCCCGCCGCCAGTCTGAGCGACGGCCGCCGGCGACCTGGCGCCCCTGCTGGCCTTCGTCCCGTCTTAGGCGGGGTTTGGCCGCCGGCGCTCAGTGGAACAGACGATCGCGCCCCAGAAATCCAGCTCGTCGCGCACCGAGGCCAGCGCCAGGGCGACATCGCGCCAGGCGCGGGGCTCGTCGGACTTGGCCAGGTTGACGCGGAATTCGCCATCGCGGTCCGAGAGCCGGACATAAACGATCCAGGTTTCGTCCAGGCGCTCGACCAGGCGCACTTCCAGCAGGGACACGCCGTTGCCGCGCAGCTTGGTCAGGCTGCGCACGCGGATGGCCTGTTCCGGGTTGGCCCCCCGGATCCAGACTTCGTCATTGCGATCGGCTTCGACCACGGCCGTCATGCCCCGAGAACTCGCCATACCCGTGCTATCATGACCTGAACGGCTAGCCTGAATCGACGCGGTCGTCGTCTACCAAAATCAGCACATCAGCTTGATGTGAGCCAAAACACCTGTTTTGGCTCATGATTGAGCGTTATTCTGCAGGGTCGGCGAAAAAGGAGGGAGCGCCCTCCCCCTGCGCCCCGGCCGCCGGCGGCGTCCGGGCGACCCCCTCCAGCGGGGGCACCCGCAACGCCCCGTGAGGAGGTGGAGCGAGGGATCGGGGGGTGAACCCCATGGGAGGCGGAGCCATGACCCTGCGCGCGATCGTCCAGACCCTCGGCGGCGACCTCTATGACGGCGGCCGCCGCGCCAACATCCCCGCCCCCGGCCACAGCGCCGGGGACCGCTCGGTGTCGCTGCTGCTGCGGGGCGACCGCGTCGTGGTCCACACCTTCGGCGACGGCGACTGGCGCACCGTCCTGGACCATCTGCGCGCGTACCAGCTGATCGACGCGGCCAACGCGCCGCTGGCGGGACCCGGCGCGCCGGTCTGCGGCCGGCCAATGCGGGAACCCGCCTCCGCGCGCGAGCGGCGGGA
>DASQSO010000192.1:0-11301 GCA_035642335.1 Caulobacteraceae bacterium | reverse complement strand
GCTCGGGCCGCTCGCTGGCGAGGATCGCCTCATAGAACGCGCCCTGGCTGAGGAACGGCTGGTCCTCGGCGTTGATCATGTACTGGTCTGCCCGCGTGACCAGCTCGCCCGCCCTGACCAGCAGCCCAGTCTCCTCGCCGAATTCACGTATGAGCGCCTGGGCCTCGCTCTCGCTTCCATCGATCCCGCCGCCGGGCAGGTCGAAGAAGGGCGGCCGGCTGGGCAGGCTCACATGCACCAGCGCGAGACGCCCGTCGCGCTCAAGCAGGCCATAGGCCGCCGGGCGGTCGCGATACTCCAGGCCGGGCCTGGGCTCGCCGAAACGAAGGGGGGCGCCCGCCATCTCTAGTCCTCGCCGTAGAGTGCGTCATAGGGATCGACACCGCCGTCGACCACCGCCTCGACACTGATCGCTGGGTAGCCGATCGAACTCCTGGCGCTGGCCTTCCAGGCCGCGACCGTCAGGTCGCGCAACTCGGCGGCGCCGGCCGCCACCCGCTCCACCGTAAATGCGCGGCCGGCTGGATTCGGGCCGCCCAGGCCGCCCGCCTTCTGCATCTCGTAGAATGGAACGACGCTGGCGGCGGTCCGCGCCAGATAGTCGGCCATGCAGACCTCGATCGCCGCGCACGGCCTCAGCGGCGGCATGGCCGCGCGCACGGCGTCCAGGGTAACCTCGCGGCGCACGAAATCGCCCTCATAAGGCGTGTGAATCCGGTCCTGGGTGAAGCCATGCGGGTTCGGATAGGCGCCCCAGCCGTTGAAATGGACGGACACGTGCAGCGGCTGGCTGCCGTCGCCGACATAGTGCGACCAGTCGCCCAGGTCCGACAGGATCAGCGCCTCGCGCCGCTCCAGATCGTGCTGCAGCCAGGCCTTGCGCACCGAATCGCGCTCGCGCGGGACGGCCGCTGTCAGCACCCGCCAATAGGCGAAGTCCGTGGTCAGCTGCTGCCAGCCGTCGATGATCGAATAGGGCAGATAGCCGGCGTGGAAACTGTCCGAGCCGACCGCCCTGAGCGCCGCGTCGTACTCCGAGCGCGTCTGCGGCAAGGCATTGAGCGCTGGGCCGCCAAACACCCTGCCGCCATCGTCGATATTCACGAAGTGACCCGGATCGCGGGTGGTGTCGTGGGTCTTGCCGGACGCCTTCCAGCGATCGGGCTCGCGCGCCAGTTCGCCGAGATCCTCGACGGCCCGCGGCGTGCGCAGGAAGGGCGGCAGGTCCGCCGGCAGCGCCATCGCCGCCGCCTGGCCGATCAGCCGATGGCCGGTGGCGCCCCAGGCCAGCGCCCGCGGCGGCGAGGTCAGAGAAAGCAGGGCGCAGGCCAGGATGGCCGGACGGGCAAGGCGGTGTGAGATCATTGCGGGCTCGGATCGGTGATGTTGAGCGCGGTCTCGACCCGGCCGATCCAGCCGCGCACGGCGGGGAACGGGCCGAGGTCGAAGCCGCCCTCATCGGCCCACCGGGTATAGGCGACCAGGGCGACATCGGCGAGACTGACCGCGTTCCCGACGAGGAAATCCGAGGCGGCGAGCCCGTCCTCCAGCCGCCGCAAGGCTGCCGCCCCGCGCTCGACCAGCCGGGGCTCCAGCGAAGCGGCCGGCTCGCCCAGATATTTCAGCTGAAACCGGGCGACGGCGATGTAGGGCTCGTGGCTGTACTGTTCCCAGAAGAGCCATTCGAGCATTTTCGCCCGCCGGTACGAATCAGCCGGAATCAGCGCCGATGCCTCCGCAATATGCAGAATGATGGCGTTGGATTGGGCAAGCGGGCGGCCATCGGGAAGAATGACCAGGGGGACCTGGCCCTCCGGATTCATCTCCAGAAACGCAGCATTCCGCGTCTCGCCGGTCCGAACATTCGTCTCGATCCAATCGTAGGAAAGGCCGATAAAGTCTGCTGTCCATTTCACTTTCAGGCAATTTCCCGAGATCGAGTCGCCGTAGATTCGCAAGATCATCGCCCTCTCCCGCCTGGCCCAGCATAGCGGCGATCGGGTCCGGGACCGATTGTTACAATCCGACACAAAGGGGGTTGACCCCTAAGGTTAGGCCTGTAGGACTTTCCTTCGCATCCAGACGAGAAACGGACGGGGGAACGCTGATGAGGCGCATCCTGGCATGCCTCGCCACGCTATCAATTGGGGCCGCGGCTTCGACGGCGCAGGCCCAAGGCTACGACCCGATCGGCGACATCATCGCCGGGGCCAATCAGTCGGCGATTGAAAACGCCACTGACTGGGCGCTGAAAGCCACGCTCTACCATGGCGGCGGCGGCATGAGCGGTCGCGACTCCATGGGCTGCAGGGTCTCCGCCAT
Source organism: Caulobacteraceae bacterium (assembly GCA_035642335.1). Lineage (GTDB taxonomy): Bacteria > Pseudomonadota > Alphaproteobacteria > Caulobacterales > Caulobacteraceae > Poindextera. Next base: position 8,979 of record DASQSO010000192.1, on the reverse strand, counting down.
GCGCACGGTGGCGATCGACCGCGCGCTGATCACCCGCGGCGCGATCCTGTTCATCAAGGAAACGGTCGGGATGCTGCTGCCGGGCGGCGGTGTCCATGACGGCTACTGGTACGCCTCCGACACCGGCGGCGCGATCAAGGGCGACCGCATCGATCTCTTTACCGGCCCCGGCGCGGGGTCCATGCGCGCGGCGCAAGCGCTCAATCTGAAGACGCTCACCGTCACCAAGGTCGGCAAGTTCAAGGGTTGCCCGCCGCTGGACGGCGGCGCGACGCAGACCACCGTGGCGGCGGCGACGCCCTCAGGTCTCGACGAAAGCGCGCTCGAGCACAAAGTCGCCGGGGTTGGCAACGGAGCCCTCGTCGAAGCCGCGAGCGATCAGCAGGGCCTTGAGGTCGGCGAGGACGGATGGGCCCCCGCAAAGCATCAATCGATCGCGATCCGGGTCGAGTTCCGGCAGTCCGATATCGGCGAATAGCCGTCCCGACTGGATCAGGTCGGTGATCCGCCCCTGGTTGACGAACGGCTCGCGCGTCACCGTCGGATAATAGATCAGCTTCGGCTGCGCCAGTTCGCCAAGGTCCGGGTCGTTCGGCAACTCGTCCGACAGCAGTTCGCGATAGTTGAGATCGGCGACCTCGCGCACCGTGTGCGTCACCACCACGTGGTCGAACCGCTCATAGACCTCCGGATCACGCACCAGGCTCAGGAACGGCGCAAGGCCGGTGCCGGTGCCCAGAAGATAGAGATTGCGGCCAGGCCTGAGGCCGTCGAGGATCAGCGTGCCGGTCGGCTTCTTGCCGACCAGGATCTCGTCACCCTCGCGGATCTTCATCAGGTGCGAGGTCAGCGGCCCGTCCGGCACCTTGATCGAATAGAATTCCAGCTGGTCGGCATAGTGGGCGCTGGCGATGGAATAGGCGCGCAGCAGCGGCTTGCCGCCGATCTCCAGGCCCAGCATGACGAACTGGCCGCTGAGAAAGCGCAGGCCAGGGTCGCGCGTGGTCTGCAGCGAGAAAAGCTGCGGCGTCCAGTGGTGCAGCCTGGTTACGCGTTCAACGTAGAAGGCCCCGCGGGCCTTCACCGGCGCGGGGGCGGTGGCGTCTTGCATCAACTCTTCCAAATCTACTGCGGCGGGGCGGCCTAGATATCGCCGCCGACTTCGGTCGCCGGCGTGGCGTGGTCAAGATGGATACCGCATTCGGTCTTGTCCGATCCAGCCCAGCGGCCGGCGCGGGTGTCGCCGCCGTCTTCCACCGGCGCCGTGCAGGGCCAACAGCCGATCGAGGGATAGCCGAACGCCACCAGCGGGTGCGGCGGCAGGTCGTGCTCGGCGGCGTAGGCGTCGAGCTGCGCCTTGGTCCAGTTGGCCAATGGATTGAATTTGATCTGGGTTTCGCCTTGCTCGACCACCTGCAGGCGCAACCGGTCGCCGCCCTGGAAGCGCTTGCGGCCGGTGATCCAGCCATCGAAACCCTCGAGCGCGCGGTCGAGCGGCAGAACCTTGCGGATATGGCAGCAGGCGTCGGTGTCGGTCTTCCAAAGATCCGCGCCTGGATCGTGGACGGCCAGGTCCTGGAACTGGGGCCTGAGGTCGCGCACATCGGTCAGGCCGAGCCTGGCGACCAGGTTTTTGCGGTAGTCCAGGGTCTGGCCGAACAGCATGCCGGTATCCAGAAACAGCACCGGAATGTCCGGCTTGATCTGCGCGGCCATGTGCAGCAGCACCGCCGACTCCGACCCGAAGGACGACACCAGCGCCACCTTGTCGCCGAAGTGCTCGATCGCGGCGCGCAGAATCACCTGGGGCTCGGCGTCACGCAGCTCTAGGTTCAGCTTGGCGATCAGGTTGGCGGCGTCTTCGCCATCATAGGCCATGGTTCGCCTCCCGTTCGACGTAGATCGGTTCCAGCGCGTCGGCGGCGCGCTGATAGACGTGCCGGAAATCATACGAGGCCTGGGCCCAGGCCTCCGGGGTCGAACCGTCCGAGGGTTCGAAGGCGTCGAAACCGCAGCGCAGCATGAACCGCGCCTGTTCGCGCCAGACGTCGCCGACCGCCCTCACCTCGCCCTTGAAGCCATAGCGCTCGCGCAGCAGGGCCGCCGACGAATAGGCGCGCCCGTCACGGAAGGTCGGGAAATCCAGGGCGACAACCGAAAGCCGCGGCAGGTCATAGGCGAGCCCATCGACCGACTCGCCCGCCTCGACGCGCACGCCCATATCGCGGCCGTCGGCGAACAGCGCCTCGCCGTCCGCCTGGAAGCGGGTCAGGGAGATGATCACGTCGCCCTTGGGCGCCGGGGCGTCGTCGGCGACATTGGTGAAGCGGTCGTCGACGGCGACGAATGCGCCGCCGATCAGCCTAATGAGCTTCGGCATAGATCGCCTCCTTGAACGGCTGCAGACCGGTGCGGCGATAGGTGTCGAGGAAGCGCTCGCCGTCGCGCCGTTCGCGCAGATAGACCTCGACCAGATCGTCGATGGCGCCGGCGACCCGGTCGGCCGGAAGCGCCGGCCCGAGGATCTTGCCAACCTCGGCGTCTTCCGCGCCGGAGCCGCCCAGGGTGAGCTGGTAGAATTCCTCGCCCTTCTTATCGACGCCCAGTATGCCGATGTGGCCGACATGGTGGTGGCCGCAGGCGTTGATGCAGCCGGAAATCTTGATCTTCAGCTCGCCGACGCGCTCGGCCAGGTCTGGATCGGCGAAGCGCCTGGCGATATCCTGGGCGATCGGGATCGCCCGGGCGTTGGCCAGGGCGCAATAGTCCAGGCCCGGGCAGGCGATGATGTCGCTGACCAGGTTGATGTTGGCGCTGGCCAGGCCCGCCGCTTTCAGGCCGGCATGGACGGCGGCCAGATCGTCGAGCTTGACGTGCGGCAGGACCAGGTTCTGCTCATGGGTCACCCGCACCTCGCCCATGGAATAGCGCTCGGCCAGATCGGCGATCGCTTCCATCTGTTCGGCGCTGCAGTCGCCGGGGGTCTCGCCGATGGTCTTCAGCGACACATCGACGATGGCGTAGCCGGGCGCCTTGTGGGCGTGCACATTGTTGCGCGCGAACCGGGCCAGACCAGGATCGGCCGCCTTGGCCGCCTCGAAGGCCGCCGAGACCGCCGGCAGAGTCTCGAAGCTGGTGGCGAAAAAAGCGCGCACACGGGCCAGTTCGGTGTCCGGCAGATCGATCTTCGCGCCGTCGACCAGCGCCCATTCGGCCTCGACCTCGCGGCCGAAGGCCTCGGCGCCCATCTGGGCCACCAGGATCTTGATGCGGGCCTTGTTCTTGTTGTCGCGGCGTCCGAACCGGTTGTAGACGCGCAAAATCGCCTGGATGTAGGACAGCATCCGCCCCACCGGCAGGTGTTCTCGAATGGTCTGGCCGATATAGGGCGTACGGCCGAGACCGCCGCCGACCATCACCTCGAAACCCAGCACCCCGTCGCGGCCGCGCTTCAGCGCCAGGCCGACATCGTGGGTCTTGGCGGCGGTGCGGTCGTGCGGCGAAGCGGTGACCGCGATCTTGAACTTGCGCGGCAGATAGCTGAATTCGGGATGCAGGGTGGTGAACTGGCGGATCACCTCGGCCCAGACGCGCGGATCGTCGACCTCCTCGGCCGTGGCGCCGGCCCTGGGATCGGCGGTGACGTTGCGGACGCAGTCGCCCGATGTCTGCATGGCGTGCAGGTCGACCTCGGCCAGGGCGTCGAGAATCGCCGGCATGTCGCGCAGCTTGATCCAGTGCAGCTGCAGGTTCGTGCGCGTGGTGAAGTGGCCGTAGCCCTTGTCGTAAGCGCGCGCGATATGGGCCAGCTGGCGCAGCTGACGCACGTCCAGCGTCCCGTAGGGGATGGCGATACGCAGCATATAGGCGTGCAGCTGCAGATAGAGGCCGTTCTTCAGCCGCAGCGGCTTGAACTGGTCCTCGGTCAGTTCGCCGGCGAGGCGGCGGGCGACCTGATGGCGGAACTCGGCCGACCGGTCGGCCAGGAATTCCTTGTCCAGGGTGTCGTAACGATACATGCCCGCCTCACTAACGCTTGATCAGCTTGGTGCGGCCGCCGGACGCCCGCGCCGTCGCCGTGGCGTGGCTCAGGGCGGCGATATCGCGGCCGCCCTCGGCCTGCTTGCCATGCTGCGGCGTATTGGTGGGTCCCAGCGCGCGCAGCCGTTCGCGATAGGCGGCCGGCGCCGGACCCTCGTCGGTCTCGACGATCTCGATCAGATAGGGCTCGACCACCAGGGTCGGCTGAGCCTTGCCGCGGGCCTCGGCGTCTTCCGCCGGCGCGTCGTCGGTGAACAGCTCCGCGTCGCCGAAACGCTCGACCCAGCGGCCGTGCGTCCAGAACACCACCTCGCCGTCGGTCAGCCGGTTGGCTGTCAGCGCCCTCATGACCTCACCCGCGCATTGACCGGCTCGGCGTGCCAGACGGCGCCGGGAATCATCGGCTGGACATCGGCCATCGCCGCGACCTCGCCGATCACCAGCAGCGCCGGCCCTTCCAGGCCCTGGCTGGCGTCGCCAAGCGCGCCAAGCGTGGTCAGCAGCCGCCGTTCATTGGCCAGGCTGGCGTTTTCCACCACCAGCACCGGCGTCGAGATCGCCCGGCCGGCGCCGATCAGGCGCGCGGCGATGCCGGGCGCCGTCGACAGGCCCATATAGACCACCACGGTCTGGTTGGTTTTCGCCAGCGACGCCCAGTCCAGGTCGGGATCGCCGCCCTTGGCCGCGTGGCCGGTGACGAACACCGCCGCCTGGGCGAGGCCGCGATGGGTCAGGGCCACGCCCGCGCCCGCCGCCGCCGCCAGCGCCGCCGTCACGCCCGGGACCACGTGGGCTTCGACGCCCGCCGCGCGCAGGATTTGCAGCTCCTCGCCGCCGCGGCCGAACAGGAAGGGATCGCCGCCCTTCAGCCGCACGACGCTCAGGCCTTCGCGGGCCAGGGCCACAAGCAACTGGTTGATGTCGTCCTGTGGCAGGGTGTGATGCGACTTGCGCTTGCCCACATCGATCAGCCGCGCCTGCGGGCCGGCCAGATCGAGGATCGGCCGCGGCGTCAGGCGATCGTGCACCACCACGTCGGCGCCTTGCAGCAGCCTGAGCGCTTTGATCGTCAGCAGATCCGGATCGCCAGGCCCGGCGCCGACCAGCCAGACCACGCCCGCGCGCTCCGGCTGGCCCTTCAGGACCACCAGCCGACCGTTGCGGTGACGCTGGCCTTTCGGAGCAGACATCAATAGGTCCTCTAAACCCCTACTCAATGCTGACAGCGGGACGTGCGTTTCCGCCCGCCCCGCCAAATTGCCGTCGTCAAAAGGGCCGATGCGACGCCGGTGCTTGCAAAGTGGTCGTTGGCCCGCCACTTCGCAACCAAGGACTTCTGCCGGGCTGTGCAGGAAAATTGATGGAACATCGACGCCGTTTGCCGCCGCTGAACGCGCTCCGGGCGTTCGAGGCCGCCGCGCGCCACCTGAACTTCAGCCGCGCCGCCGACGAACTGTCGGTGACGCCCGGCGCGGTGAGCCAGCAGATCCAGAATCTGGAGGACTATGTGGGCGTCGCCCTGTTCAAGCGCACCCCCAAGGGCCTTCTGCTGACCGATCCGGCCCAGATCGCCCTGCCCGCCCTGCGCGAGGCCTTCGACCGGCTGGCCGAGGCCGCCTCGATGCTCACCGCCGCGGTGGACGGCCGCCGGCTGACCGTCACGGTGCCGCCGTCCTTCGCCTCGAAATGGCTGCTGCCCCGCCTGGGCGGCTTCGAAGCCCTGCATCCCGACGTCGATGTCTGGGTTTCCGCCGGCATGGAACTGACCGATTTCACCAGCGGCGAGGTCGACCTGGCCATCCGCTATGGCGCCGGCCGCTATCCGGGCCTGGAGGTGATCCGGCTGATGCAGGAGACGGTGATCCCGGTCGCCAGCCCCGAGCTCTTGGCCGACCACCCGCTGGAACAGCTTGGCGACCTCGCCAACCAGGTCCTGCTGCACGACGGCTCGCCGGATGCCGACCACTCTTGCCCCGACTGGACCATGTGGCTGGCGGCGCGCGGCGTCAAAGGCGTCGACGGGGCGCGGGGGCCGCGCTTCAACCAGTCCAGTCTGGTCATCGAGGCGGCGGTCGGCGGGCGCGGCGTCGCCCTGGCCAAGCGCGCGCTGGCCCAGGCCGATCTCGACGCCGGGCGGCTGGTCGCGCCCTTCCAGATCGCCACGGCGGTCGACTTCGCCTATTATCTCGTCCACCCGAAGACCAAGGGCCGCCTGCCCCAGGTGAAGGCCTTCATCACCTGGATCGGCGCCGAAGCCGCCGCCCACGAGGCGGCGCTGGCCACCATCGACAACGGCGCCGGCATCTAGCCCGGCGGGTCGCGCAGCGACTTCAGCGCCTGTTCGTGGGCATAGGCGGCGATATCGGCCAGGGCGCGATCGAGTTCCGTGCGCACCTGCTCCAGCAGCCGGGTCCGTCCGCTGATATCGGCGCCCGCCTGCTCGGCCGCCTCGCACTCGTCGGCCAGGGCGAAAGCGCCGATGCCGAGGGCCGCACCCTTCAGCGCGTGCGCCGCGTCGCGCCACGCCTCGCCCGCCGCCGCCGGGTCCAGCAGCCGTATCCACATGGCCGCTTGCTCGCGAAAGATCGCCAGCACCTCGTCGACCACCCCCTGATCGCCGGCGGCATAGGTCTCCAGGTGCTTGAAATGCACCGCGCCGGTAAGATCGCGCCTGGCCATCGATGATCCTTTCGCGACTCGCCGCCGCTCGCCGTCGACCCTAGCCGAACGCCGAGCCGGGCGTCACTTCGACGGCGCGCGAGCGGCGGAAATCCGCGGTCCCGGCGGCCCCGTTCCGGTGACGGCGCGACGCCGCGCGCCAGCGCTTGCCAACAAAGCGAAACCGTCTATGGTCCGCGCCCTCGCGAGGCCGGGCCTTTTCACCGCGCCTCGACGATGCGGGTGCATAGCTCAGTTGGTAGAGCAGCTGACTCTTAATCAGCGGGTCGTAGGTTCGAATCCTACTGCACCCACCAATCTTTTCAGTGGGTTGGTAAAACCGCCGACGGTGACGTTGGATGTCCCTGACACCAAATGGGCCACGGCGCGCCACCACCGATTGATCGTAAATCCATAAGCCAAATTTGGCCTGCGTCGCGCGTTCGGACGACCTGGCGCCCACGCTGAGTGATCGGAAATGGTCTCGAAGCCGATGCTCTCGAAGCGCGGCCAGCCTGCTGCCGCGGCGAACAGGAAGAAGCGCTCGAAGCTACGACGACCTCGCAAGCACGGCTTCGGTCGCGAAGTGGTCCGAGCCGGGGAGCCTCAGCTGGATAATGTGCACCACACCCCAATCCGCGCCGGTGTAGATGTGATCGATCGGCATGACCGGCGCCGACCATGGCTGCCGCAAGGGGTCCAGGCGCGCCGGCCAGGAGAACAGGGCGATTGTCCGTCGCCGCAGCGGCGCGAGCAACTTGTCCATGCGTCTGCCGGCGAACGACCAGGGCGTGGTGTTGAAATCGCCGCCAAGAATCAGCTCGCGTTCCGGCAACTGACGCAGCCGCTCGGCCAGGTTCGCGCGCTCCAACTCTTGCGGACCTGGGGGAAACGGCCAACTGAAGTGGGTCGAGGCCAGCGTAACGCGCCGACCACCAGGCGCGAGCGTCTGGATCCAGACCAGTTTGATCGGGGGCGCCGATCCTGGATCCATGCCGCATCCGTGAGCGACAATCGGGAACTTGACGAAGATCTGCACCCCGGCCCCGGCGCAGACGCTCGCATAGGGATATTGGGCTTTCAGTCGAGCGAGCTCGCCTTGGATGGAGCCGTCCGACTCCTGCAAAAGCACCGCGTCCGCGTCGCGTTTGAGGATCTCTGCCACGGCGCGGTCTGGCCAGGGATTGTCACGCCAGACATTGGCGGACAGAACCTGGTATTCGGGCCCGCCCGTTGCATGCGGCGCCAGCAACCCGGCGAACTCGGGCTGCGTGAGCGCCAGCCCATAGGCCACCGCTATCATCGCCAGGCCGATTGTCACCAGGCGCGTCGCGCCGTCGAGGGTCCAAAACGCCAGACCCGCGGCGACGAGCGCTGTCGCCAATATCACCGGCGCAAAGCTGTTGATCACGTCCAGCCAGCCGTTGCCTGACCCGGCCAATCCTAACGCGGACAGCGTCGCGGTGGCGGCCGCAAGCTCCATCGCGCTCGCCGCCGCGAGAATGCGAATAGGGTTCATGTTCGACAGGTTATCGTCGAGAACCCCGACGACCAACAACATGGCATTGTCGGTGACGCCGTCGAATCGAGCCAGACGCTGAAGGTGCTATGCGCCATCAAAAAAGGCCCATTGGCACTGTTGCCGCAAATATCCCCGTCTGATAGCATTGAGTACAAATGAGCAACCTATGCTCGCGCTGGTGAGAGTCCGCGGCTGATTGGCGTTTTGTTAACACTTTGAGCCTCCCCCTATCGAGAGACTCGATCAGCGTCGGGAATGATGATGGCCATACAAAGCGCCCTGGGACCGTCTGAACGTGCGCCGATAGAGCGCCGCCGGGCAGCTTTCCTAGCCCTGGTAGACGCCGAGCCCACTGGCTCACATGTGCACGAGCTTCAGAATCTCCTTTCAATCGAGTTTGACAAGGTTCCTGTCTCAGGGACCGGTCCACTCGTCACGCTGAGCTACATCATCGTTGTCAGCATCGGATTTTGGGTCGCTGTCGGATTTGGCGTGCGATCGCTGCTGCGCTGATCGAAGGCGGATGTCGGCTGGCTTGTGGTCTGCGCGGCCAGAGCGCTATCCGTCAGAACCGATTCGTTTGCGCGAGAGTCCTTCTCCCCTTCTGTAACGGGCCCTTGTAGGTCAATCCCCTTTTTCGAGCTTTTGTCGGTCCGCCGGGGTCATGCTTCTGTCCGTGGTCGGCGCTGGTGGCCGCCATCATCATGGGATCGATAAGAACCGGCCGGTTCATTCTCGCGGGCGAGGTCGTTCGGTTG
>DASQSO010000191.1:0-2201 GCA_035642335.1 Caulobacteraceae bacterium | reverse complement strand
GCAAGATTTCATCCGCACCTATCTCGAGCGGGAAATTCCACAATTTGGATTCCGTATCCCGGCTGAGACGCTCCGGCGGCTCTGGACGATGCTGGCGCACAATCAAGGCGAGCTGCTGAACGCGGCCAACCTCGCCCGCGCCCTGGCCGTCGACGGCAAGACGGTCGCCCGCTACCTGGATCTGCTGGTGGATCTGCTGCTCGTCCGCCGCCTGCCGCCTTGGCACAGCAACGCCGGCAAACGCCTGGTGAAGTCGCCGAAAGTCTACGTGCGCGATAGCGGGATCGTCCACGCGCTGCTCCGCCTGTCCTCCCGTGAGGACGTCCTCAGCCATCCGGTCGCCGGCGGCAGCTGGGAAGGCTTGGTGGTGGAATCCCTGATCGCTGCGGCGCCGGAAGGCACGGACGCCACCTTCTACCGCACGGCCGCTGGCGCGGAGATCGACCTTTTGCTGGCGCTGCCTGGCGATGCGCTCTGGGCGATCGAGATCAAACGCGCCTCGGCGCCCAAGTTGGCGCGCGGCTTCCACGAAGCCTGCGCTGACCTGCGTCCGGCGCGGCGGTTCGTCGTCTACAACGGTCAGGAAACGTTTCCTCTAGGTGGGCAAACCGACGCCATTGGCCTGCACGAGATGGTCCAGCGCCTGACCGTTGCGGCCTAGGCCGGCGGGCCTTCAAGGCGGCGACAGGTCGGGGCCGGCGGCTGCTTCCAGCCGCCGCCGGTTCCACGGCATGGCCTGGGAGGTCAGGGTGACGATGACCACCATCACCGCGGCGATGGCGAAGGTCGAGGCGAAGCGGCCGAGCGCCAGGCCGCCTTGGGCGCGCGGCTTGGTCAGGGTGTCGCCGAGGGTCGCGCCCAGCGGCCGGGTCAGCACGTAGGCGGCCCAGAACAGGATCGCGTGCGGCGCCTTGGTGAAGATGTGCGCCAGGGCGACCAGGCCGATCAGGCCGGTGAAGATCAGCGCCCCGTCCTCGAACCCGATCCCCGTCGTCGAGGCGGTGAAGTCGCCAAGCGCCGTCCCCAGGGTGTTGGAGACGAGGATGGTCAGCCAGTAGAAGACCTCGTTGCGGCGGCTGCTGATATGGTCGGCCTCGATCCGGCCGGTGGTCAGCCGCCAGGCGGCCAGCACTGCTATGACGCCGCCGAACAGGATGATCGACGAGACCACGTAGCCGAGGCCGACGGTGCGATCGAGATAGTCGGAGGTGGTCGTTCCAACCGTGGTCGTCGCCACCACCACCAGCCAGTAGATCAGCGGATGGAACCGCTTGGCGCCGAGCTGGGCGGCGAAGGTGACGATGAAAAAGCCCAGGAAGACCAGCGTGCTGACCAGATAGCCCAGGTTCAGCGTCATCGACAGCGCATCGCCGCCGGTCTCGCCGACCGTGGTGGCGCAGATCTTCACGATCCAGAACACCAGGGTCGCCTGGGGAACCTTGCTGACCAGCGACCAGTCGGACCCGGCGTTGCGGTCCGTACTCACGCTCGTCTCCTCGCGCCGACGGTTCAATTGTTGGGCATGAAGGTGGCGACTTTGGCCCCGGCCCAGCCGAACCGCAATCCGCCCGGGTCATGCGGGGCGGAGACGATCTGGGTATCGCCATAGGTGACGAAGAGCTCGCCCGAGCGCGGATCGATGGTCATCGACCGGGCGCCCAGGAAGGTCGGAATGGTCCGCAGCACCGAATAGGCGTCGTCCGGACCTTCGTCGATCACCGTCAGCGTCCCATTGCCGTTCGGGCAGAACACCCTGTGACGCGCCTCGTCGACCACCACCGCGTCGCTGAACGGCCCGGTGGGCAGGGTGGCGGCGACGCGCCCGTCCTTCGGGTCGACCACCAAGAGCACGCTGTTGGCGCAGCCGGTGAACAGCCGGCCGGTGCGGTGGTCGTAGGCCAGGCCGTGGGGGCTGACGCAGCCGGGCAGATGCCAGACCGCTTCGATGCGGCCACTGGCGATGTCGATCTTCGCCATCTGCGAGGTCGACGCGACATTGACATAGGCCTTGCCGCGCCCATCGACGGCCGGGAATTCCGGCTCGCCGGGCAGGTCGACGGTATGGGCGACCCTGGCCGTCGCCGCGTCGACGATCACCAGCGACTTGGCGTCGCCGACGGTGACGATGACCGTGCCGGTACGCGGGTCGGCGACGATCCCGTCGTCATCTTTGCCGATCGGGATCTGCTGGACGACGTGCA
>DASQSO010000190.1:0-2852 GCA_035642335.1 Caulobacteraceae bacterium | reverse complement strand
GGCCGCCTCGGCGCCGAAATAGCTCTGGTTCACCACCGCCTGGCCCTGGAAATAGAGATCCATGGAATCGGGGTCGATCTTGCGCGCCGCGCTGAGCGCCTCGGCGGCGACCAACTCCACGTCGAGCGCCCGGGCGAGACGACTGACGATCTGGTCCTGCATCTCAAAGATGTCGGCCAGCGGCTTATCGAACCGCTCCGCCCACAGATGGGCCCCCGTCTCGGCGCTGATCAACTGGACGTTCACCCGCAGCCGATCGCCGCTCCTCTGGACCGAGCCCTCGAGCGCATAGCGGATGTTCAGCTCTTCGCCGATCTGGGTGACATCGACGGACTTGCCCTTGAAGGTGAAGGCGGTGTTGCGGGCGATCACGAAACTGCCGTGGATCCGCGACAGGTCCGTGGTCAGACTCTCGGTCACCCCATCTACGAAATACTCCTGCTCGGGGTCCCTCGACATGTTGGCGAAGGGCAGGACGACGATGGAGAGACGCGCGCGCCCGGACTTGCCGACCTTCGCCCGCTGGCGCTCCGGCGCCGACTCCGGTTCGCGCGCCTGCGGTCGGGGTCCGGCTCCGATCAGGTCATCGATGCTCGAGATCAGCTTGCGCCAGTCGCCGTGGTCGGCCTCTCCCGCCCAGTCGCCGAGGCTGCAGCATTGGATCTGGTTGAAGGGCAACGGCGGCATGACGCCGTCGAGCCTCGCCTGAACCAGGGTGCCCCGGCCCCGGGCCAGATCGGCCTCGGCGCGCACCCACTGCGAGCGCGCCGCCGCCGCCGACCACAGCACGACCACCGCCTTGGCGGCGATCAGCCGCTCCTCGATCACCTCGGCATAGGCGCGATGGCCCGGCAACTGGTCGTCGCGCCACACCTCATATCCCAGACGCCTCAACGCCTCGCCGATCAACCGGGCCTCGGCTTCGGACGAACGGGCGTAGGAAATGAAGATGTCGGCCATGCGGCTCGGCGTCCTGGCTAGGCGGCGAGCGCCGGCGAGGCGGACGTGGCGATGTCCGCCCGATCGCGGCGATAGCCCCCCGCGACGCCGCGCTTGGCGAACACCACCTGCCACATCTGGAAGCCGCGGGAAGCGAACGCCCCGGCCCCGCTCAGCAGGTAGAACACCCACATGCGATAGAACCGCTCGCCGTGGCGCTCGACGATCTGGTCGCGATGCGCGGCGAGGTTGGCGTGCCAGGCGCGCAGGGTCGGGGCGTAGTCCGCCCCGAAATTGTGCCAGTCCTCCATGACGAACCGCCCCTCCGTGGCCGCGGCGATTTCCCGGATCGAGGGGAAGACGGAGGTCGGTCCCTGGAAGATGTACTTCTGAAACCACGGGTTGCAGACCGTGCCCGAGACGTTCTCGCCCATGGTCTCGAGCAGGAACAGGCCGCCATCCGCGAGGTGCTCGCGCGCGATATGGAAATAGGCCTCGAAGTTGTCCCGCCCGACATGCTCGAACATGGCGAACGAGGTCACATGGTCGAAGCGGCCGAAGCGCTCGGCGCCCAGGTCCCGATAGTCCATGCGCCGCAGGTCCACCGGAAGCCCGGCGCAGCGTTCGACGCCCAGCTTTCGCTGTTCTTCGCTGATGGTGACCCCCACGACCGAAACGCCATAGGTCTCGGCGGCGTATTTGGCGAACGCGCCCCAGCCGCAGCCGATGTCGAGGATGCGTTGGCCGGGCCTCAGCCCGAGCTTGCGGCAGGCCAGATCGAGCTTGGCCACGCCCGCGTCGGCGAAGTTCGTCGCGGTCTCCCAGAACCCGCAGCTATAGATCATCCGGTCACAGAGGATGTTCTCGTAGAAATCGTTGCCGGTTTCGTAGTGCGTCTCGGCGACGGCCTCGTGGCTGCGAAAGCGGGCGAGAAACGGCCGCAGCCCCGGCAGTTCGTAGGGCAGGTTGGCCAGCCTCGCCGCGAGCACGTCGATCAGCATCGCCGGCGAGACCTTCAGGCGGTCGCGCAGTCCGGCGCTCAGCACGCGTTCGAAGGTCTGGTCGAGCGCCGGGCTATCCCACCAGCCGTCCATATAGGATTCACCCAGCCCCATTGAACCGCCAGCGACCACCCGCTTGTAGAACCGCGGATCATGCACGGCGATGTCCCACGGTCGCGAGCCCCCCACCACGACATCGGCCTCGCCGAGGAGGGTCTCTATGAAGCTCTGGCAGGGCGCGGCCGGCATCTTCGCCTCAGGCCCGGACAAGTTCGGGACCGAGGGACGAGCGGCTCGCGACGGCCGCAGCCTCAAAGACCCGCCGCCGGGTCAGGGGGGCGGCGTTGTCAGCGCCGTTCGAAAGCAGCGCCTGATAGACGAGGGTCCCGCAGCCATGACTGAAATCGGCGAGACCGCCATTGAGGTACAGGCGGAACGTCCGCACCACCGCCTCGCCCCACATGGCGCCGATCGACGCCGCGTTCTGTTCGAACCGCTCGAGCCAGTGGCGAAGGGTCAGCGCGTAATGGAAGCGCATGTTCTCAAGATCGACGACCTGCAGACCCTTCGAGTGGGCCTCAAGGGCGCGGACGACCTCGCCGAGGGACGGGTTGTAGTAGCCCGGAAACACATATTTCTCCAACCAGGGGTTGGAGATCGGCGAGGGCTTGGTGCGACTGATGAATTGCAGCAGAGCCAGCCCCTTGGGGCGCAGAACCTGCGCGATCAGTCGGTGGAAGGCGCGGTAGTTCTGGCGACCGACATGTTCGAGCATGCAGATCGAGGCGAACTTGTCGCAACGGGCCACATGGCGGGGAATGTTGCGGTAATCATCGAGGATGTATTCGACCTGGTCTGGGCCCAGCCCAAGCCGCCGCGCCCGATCGCGGGCAAAGTCGACCTGGCTCCTGG
>DASQSO010000189.1:0-3024 GCA_035642335.1 Caulobacteraceae bacterium | reverse complement strand
CAGGTGCAGCCGCCAGGTCGAGAAGGAGTAGCCGAAGGTCTCCCGCACCGCGAGACTGGTCACCAGCGATGCGGCCAGCACCACACTGGTCACCGTGAAGTCGCCGGTGGTCTCCAGCACCAGGAATGACATGGTCAGCGGCCCGCCGACCACGGCCACGGCTAGTGAGGACATGCCGACCAGGATGCAGAGGGTCGGCTCGAGCGCGATCTGTGGCGCCGCCAGCGCCACGGCGACGGAAAACAGCTTGCCCATCAGCGCGCCCAGGAAGAGCGAGGCGAAGAACAGACCGCCGCGGAAGCCCGAGCTCAGCGACACCACCGAGGCGGCAGCCTTCAGCCCGACCAGAAACAGCAGCGCCATCAGCGTCAGCTTGGCCGGGATGTCCACCGTCAGCGCGCCATGGCCGGCCGCCAGCACCTGCGGGGTGATCAGGGCCAGCCCCGCCAGGACGCAGCCGCCGATTGCCGGCCGAACGCCCCTTGGCAACCGCGTCCAATCGAGCAGCCGCTCCATCAGGTAGACCGCGCGCATGACCACGATGCCGAGGGCCGCGCACAGCAGGCCGAGCAGGATGACGCTCAGATAGTCCGACAGGTTGAGCACGCCCGCCGCCGGCGCATGGATGACATAGGTGGTGGCGCGCACCGCGCGCGCGGTCAGCACCCCGGCCAGGCTGGCGACCAGGATCGGCGCGGCGGCCTGGACCGTATAGGTGCCGACGATCAGCTCGAAGGCGTAGAAGGCGCCGGTCAGCGGCGCCCCGAACGCCGCCCCGATGGCGCCGCCGGCACCGCAGCCGACCAGCATGCGCATGTCGTTACGCCGCAGACGAAGCAGGCTGCCCAGCTTCGAGGCAAGGCCGGCGCCCACCTGGGCGTACCCTGCCTCGAGCCCCACCGAGGCGCCGAAACCGTTCGACACCAGGGTCTGGGCCGTCACCCACAGGCTGTCGCGAAGCGACATGCGCCCGCCGTGCAGGGCGTTGGCCTCGATCGGGTCGACCGGGATGGTCGACCGCCGCCGATTCCACAGCCAGGCCCCAACGCCCAGGGCCATCCCGCCGAGGATCGGCGCCTCATAGCCGCGCTTCAGGTGCTTGACCCCGCTTAGCCGCTCGCCGCCCACGCCGAACAGCAGGTTGTGCATGTCGCTGGAGAGAGTGCCGATCAGGGCGACCGACAGGCCCGCCACGATGCCGATGACGGCCGCCAGGATGACCAGCGAGAACTCGCTGCGCCGGACCAGGCCGCGCAGGCGCCGTGCGACGGCGTCCAGCGGCGAGGCGCGCTCGCGCGTCAGGGCGGGGGAATCAGACGCTTCCGCAGTCATCGAACTCGGCCGCGGTCATCGGGTTTTCGCCGGCGAGCACGGACCTGACCGGCGCCCAGTGCATCCGGTGGATCGGACAGGGGCCCAGCCTGGCCAGCGCCTCGCCATGCACTGGCGCGCCATAGCCCTTGTGGGCGGCGAAGCCATAGCCCGGATAGAGGAAGTCCATCTCGGCCATCAGCCGGTCGCGCGCCGTCTTGGCCAGGATCGAGGCCGCGGCGATGGAGACCGAGATGGCGTCGCCCCTGACCACCGTCTTGACCGCGCAGGGCAGGTGAAAGGCGTAGTTGCCGTCCACCAGCGCGAACACCGGCGTCACACACAGGCTTTCCACCGCCCGGCGCATAGCCAGACCCGTGGCGTGCAGGATATTGAGTTCGGCGATCTCCTCGACGCTGGCGAACCCCACCGCCCAGGCGACGGCGCAGGCCTTGATCTCGCCCTCCAGCCGCTCGCGCGCCTTGGCGGTCAGGAGTTTCGAATCGTTGACGCCCTCCGGCACGCGGCGGGGATCGAAGATCACCGCCGCGGCGCTGACCGGACCGGCCCAGGGCCCGCGTCCCGCTTCATCGACGCCGCAGACCGGCGTCGGGCAGGCCGCCTCCAGCAGCAGGTGCGGGCCTGAGGGCTGGGGCGGCGAGGTCTTGCGTGGCGGCATCAGGAGCCGGCCATGTGTGAGATCGGCCCATGCCGGAAGCAATCGGTGGTGTGGTCGTTGACGACGCCGACGGCCTGCATGAAGGCGTAGACGATCACCGGGCCGCAGAACTTGAACCCCTTGGCCTTCAGCGCCTTGGCCATGTCCGCGGCCAGCGGCGTCTGGGCGGGAACCTCGCCGATGTCGGCCCAGTGGTTGGTGATCGGCGCCCCGTCGGTAAAAGCCCAGATGAAGTCGGCGAAGTCCTCGCCGCGTTCGCGCATGTCCAGATAGATCTTGGCGCCGGCGATGGCGGCGTCGATCTTGGCGTTGGAGCGGATGATGCCGGCATCGGCCATCAGCCGGGTGCGGTCAGCCGCTCCAAAACGCGCCACCGCCTCTGGATCGAAATCGGCGAAGGCGGCGCGGAAGGCCTCGCGCTTGCGCAGGATGGTGATCCAGGCGAGCCCGGCCTGGAACCCGTCCAGCACCAGCTTTTCCCACAGCGCCCGGCTGTCGCGCTCGGGCACGCCCCATTCAGTATCATGATAGGCCGCGTAGAGGGCGTCGCCCCGCCGGGCCCAGGCGCAGCGATTCGGAGCCTCGGTCATGCGGGCGAGGTTATGACCCGACCCGGCGTCCGACAAAAGGGGCAAGCCTTGCGACCCTTCCTCCATCGGCGAAGGGCCAAAATGCTATAGGTTTGGTGGCGATTCCCCCGAGATTTCGCCCATGTTTCCCGTTCGCCATAGCCTGCTCGCCGCCGATGCGCTCGGCGCCCACGTCGCCGAAGCGTTCGAGATCGACACGGTCGACGACTGCCGGTTTTGGCGCGCCTTCATCAACGACGTCTACCGGATCAGCTCCGGCGGCGCCTTCTGGTGGCTGCGGGTCAGTCCGGCCGGCTGGCGCACTCCGGCGCAGGCGCAAGGCGAGGCCGACGCCATCCTGGCGGTCGCCGCGGCCGGCGGGGCGGCGGCCCGGCCGGTCCCGCTGCGCGTCGGCGGCCATGTCAGCCAGGTCGAGGCGCAGGAGGGCTCGCGCAACCTGGTGCT
>DASQSO010000188.1:0-3681 GCA_035642335.1 Caulobacteraceae bacterium | reverse complement strand
CCTTCGGGGCCGAAGTCGACGATCCAGTCGGCGGTCTTCACGACGTCCAGATTGTGCTCGATGACCACCACGGTATTGCCGTGGTCGACCAGCTCGTGCAGCACCTCGAGTAGCTTGCGGGTGTCTTCGAAATGCAGGCCGGTGGTCGGCTCGTCGAGGATGTAGAGGGTCCGACCCGTGGCCCGCCTGGAGAGCTCCTTGGACAGCTTCACCCGTTGCGCCTCGCCGCCGGAGAGGGTGGTCGAGGGCTGGCCCACCTGGACGTAGCCAAGGCCGACCCGCTTCAGGGTCTCCATCTTTTCGCGCAGCACCGGCACGGCCTTGAAGAACTCGGCGCCCTCGTCGACGGTCATGTCCAGCACGTCGGAGATCGACTTGCCCTTGAACAGGATCTCCAGGGTCTCGCGGTTGTAGCGCTTGCCCTTGCAGACGTCGCAGGTGACGTAGACGTCGGGCAGGAAGTGCATCTCGATCTTGATCAGCCCGTCGCCCTGGCAGGCCTCGCAACGACCGCCCTTGACGTTGAACGAGAACCGCCCCGGGCCATAGCCGCGCGCCTTGGACTCCGGCAGGCCGGCGAACCAGTCGCGGATCGGCTGGAAGGCGCCGGTATAGGTGGCCGGGTTGGACCTGGGCGTGCGGCCGATGGGCGACTGGTCGATGTCGATGACCTTGTCGAAGAATTCCAGACCCTCGATGCGGTCGAACGGCGCCGGCGCGTCGGAGGCGTTGTTCAGCCGCCTCGCCGCGGCCTTGTAGAGGGTCTCGATGGTGAAGGTCGACTTGCCGCCGCCGGAGACGCCGGTGATGCAGGTGAAGACCCCCACCGGGATCTCGCCGGTGACGTCCTTCAGATTGTTGCCGCGCGCGCCGATCACCTTCAGCCGCTTGGTGTCGGGCACGCGGCGGCGCTGTTCGGGAATGGGAATCTCGCGCGCGCCGGTCAGGTACTGGCCGGTCAGGCTGCGCGGCTCTGCCATGATGTCGGCGGGCTTGCCCTCGGCGATGATCTCGCCGCCGTGGACGCCGGCGCGGGGGCCCATGTCGATGACGTGGTCGGCGGTCAGGATGGCCTCCTCGTCGTGCTCGACCACCAGCACCGAATTGCCCAGATCGCGCAGGCCCTTCAAGGACGCGATCAGCCGCTGATTATCGCGCTGGTGCAGGCCGATGGACGGCTCGTCCAGCACATAGAGCACGCCGGTGAGGCCAGAGCCGATCTGGCTGGCCAGGCGGATGCGCTGGCTCTCGCCGCCGGAAAGAGTGCCAGACGAGCGCGCCAGGCTGAGATATTCGAGGCCGACATCGACCAGGAAGCGCAAGCGGTCGTTGATCTCCTTCAGGATCCGCCGGGCGATCTCCATCTGCTTAGGCGTAAGCTGGGTCTCCAGGCCCTCGAACCAGTCGCGCGCTGGGCGGATGGCCAGGGTGGAGATCTCGGCGACGTTCCGGCCGGCGATCTTCACCGCCAGCGCCTCGGGCTTCAGCCTCAAACCGCCGCAGGCCTCGCAAGGGGTCTCGGCCTGGTAGCGACCCAACTCCTCGCGCACCCAGCTGGAATCGGTCTCGCGCCAGCGCCGCTCCAGGTTGGGGATGACGCCTTCGAAAGTCTTGTTGACCTCGTACTTGCGGGCGTTGTCGTCGTAGATGAAGCGGATCTTGTCCTTGCCGGAGCCCTCGAGGACCACCCGGCGCGCCTCTTCAGGCAGCTTCCACCACGGCTCGTCCATCGAGAAACCATAGTGGCGGGCGAGGGCCTGCAGAGTCTGGGTGTAGAGCGGCGAGGGGCCCTTGGCCCAGGGGGCGATGGCGCCCTTGTGCAGGCTCTTGTCCTTGTCCGGCACGATCATGTCGGCGTCGAAGGCCAGTTTGTGGCCGAGCCCGTCACAGACCGGGCAGGCGCCGAACGGGTTGTTGAACGAGAACAGCCTGGGCTCGATCTCGGAAATGGTGAAGCCGGAGACCGGGCAGGCGAACTTCTCCGAAAACAGCAGCCGCCTTGACTCGGTCTCGCCGGGCGCGACATCGGCCCATTCGGCCACGGCGATGCCGTCGGCCAGGCGCAGCGCCGTCTCCAGCGAATCCGCCAGCCGCTGTTCCATCTCCGGGCGGGTGACGATGCGGTCGACGACGATGTCGATGTCGTGCTTGATCTGCTTCTCGAGCGCCGGCGCGTCCTCGATCGGATAGAACTCGCCGTCGATCTTCAGCCGCTGGAACCCAGCCCGCTGCCACTCGGCGATCTCGCGCCGGTACTCGCCCTTGCGGCCGCGGATCACCGGCGCCAGCAGCATCAGCCGCGTGCCCTCCGGCAGGGCCATGATCTTGTCGACCATCATCGAAACGGTCTGGCTTTCGATCGGCAGGCCGGTGGCCGGCGAATAGGGAATGCCCACCCGCGCCCAGAGCAGGCGCATATAGTCGTGGATCTCGGTCACCGTGCCGACGGTGGATCGCGGGTTGCGGCTGGTGGTCTTCTGCTCGATGGAGATGGCCGGCGACAGGCCCTCGATCAGGTCGACGTCCGGCTTGCTCATCAGCTCCAGGAACTGACGGGCATAGGCCGACAGGCTCTCGACATAGCGCCGCTGGCCCTCGGCGTAGATCGTATCAAACGCCAGGCTGCTCTTGCCGGAACCCGACAGGCCGGTGAGCACGACGAACTCGCCGCGCGGAATGTCGACGCTGATGTCCTTCAGATTGTGCTCGCGCGCGCCGCGCACGCGGATGAAGCGGTTGGGATCGGACATTAAGGCTCGCTCGGAAAGGCCCGCCAGGATCGCGGGCCAAGCCCCCTAATGTAGTACGCGGAGTCGTTGGCGCAGCAAGAACGTTTTAGCAACATTGGACGCCCTGCTGACATCCTGCGTCAGCAGGGGCAGACGCGGGCGCGCCGCGCATGCCAAGCTGGCGCCGACAACAGCGATAGAGGAAGCGACCCATGCCGGCCGACGCCGAGATCATTCTGCACCACTATGACGCCTCGCCGTTTTCGGAGAAGGTGCGGCTGATGTTCGGCCTGAAGGGCCTGGCGTGGCGCTCGGTGATCCAGCCGACCATCATGCCCAAGCCGGACCTTGTCCCGCTGACCGGCGGTTATCGGCGTATCCCGGTGCTGCAGATCGGCGCCGACGTCTATTGCGACACCCAGGTGATCCTGGCCGAGATCGAGGCGCGCGCGCCGGGCGTCGGCGACGCCGCCGGGCCGGGGTTCGCGGTCAACTACTGGGCCGACCGGCTGTTCTTCCAGGCGACCGTGCCGGTGATCTTCGGCGAGCTGGGCGACCGGGTGCCGAAAGCCTTCATCGAGGACCGCGAAAAGCTGTCCGGCCGACCGTTCGACGTGGCGGCCATGCAGGCCGCGGCCCTGCCGATGAAGGTGCAGTTCCGCGCCCAGGCGGCCTGGATCGACCAGGCGCTGGCCGGCAGCGACTTCCTGGGCGGCGGGACGGCGGGCTTGGCGGATCTCGCGGCCTATATGAACATCTGGTTCCTGGGCGGCGCCGTGCCGAGGACCGCCGAGGCGCTGCTTGGCGGGCTTGACCGGCTGCGGGCCTGGCGCGCCCGCATCGCCGCCATCGGCCACGGCCAGCGCAGCGAGATGACCCCCGCCGAGGCGCTGGCTGTCGCCAAGGCCGCCGAGCCCGCTTCTTACGCCGACCACGACGGCGCCGATCCGCT
>DASQSO010000187.1:0-3949 GCA_035642335.1 Caulobacteraceae bacterium | reverse complement strand
CTCGCCATCGACGCGGAGGCCGACATCCGGCGCCATCCAATCCAGGAGAGCCATGACGGTTTCCCCGAGCGGTCGGCGACCCTAGCGCGGATTTCGACGCTGTGAAGCCCGCTTCGGTTGCCCAGGCTAGTGTCCCGAGTCCGAAATGCGTCATCGCCCGTGGCGAACACCGAACGAACTTCGGACGCGATAAGGACACTAGAAAACCAACGATTCTAGCGCGGTTTGCGAATTTGAGGTTCGCCGCACAGCGTGCCCCAAAGCGAGGGCGAACTTCAAATTCACCACACTAGCCGAACAAGGCCGCCTGGAACGCCTCCGCCGCCGGCATGGCCTTTGCCGGGCCGAGCACGGCGCAGGCGCTGCGGCCAGCCTCGATGGCCCGTGCGCCGGCCCGCGCCAGGTCGGCGGGCCCGACGGCCTCGATGGCCGCGGCGGTCTCGGCCGAGGCGATCAGCCTGTCGAAGATCAAGAGCTGTCCGGCCGCCGTCTCGGCGCGGGCGAGCGCGGATTCGCGGGCCATGAACAGCGAGGCCTTGAACTGGGCCTTGGCTCTGGAAAGCTCGGCGTCCTCGACCTTGTCGACCAGGGCCAGCATCTGCTCGCCGGCGACCCGCGCCGCCTGGGCCGCGTCGCCGGCGTCCGTGCCGGCATAGATGCCCAGCACGCCGGTGTCGGCATGGGCGTCGACATAGGCGTCAATGGCGTAGGCCAGGCCGTGGCGCTCGCGCACCTCCTGGAACAGCCGCGACGACATGCCGCCGCCGAGGATCTCGGCGAACAGGCGAAGGGCGAAATAGTCCGGATCGCGCAGGCCCAGCGCCGGCAGCAGCATGACCAGGTGCGCCTGCTCCAGCCGCTTGGCCCTGGCCGAGACGCCGCCTACGAAATGGGCCGCGGCCGGCTCGGGCGGGGGCGCGCCGCCGGCGGGGCCCGCGAACCATTGCTCGGCGATGCCGAGGACCTCGGCCTCGTCGACCGCCCCGGCCGCCGCGATGACGATGCGGTCGGGGGCGTAGAGACCGGCGCGAAACGCGGCGAGTTCGCCGGGCTTGGCCTTGCCGACGCTGGCCTTGGTCCCGAGGATCGGGCGGCCCAGCGGCTGACCCTCATAAGCCCTTTCCTGGGCCAGTTCGAAGACCAGGTCGTCGGGGATGTCGGCGGCCTCGGCGATCTCTTGGGCGATCACCCGCTTTTCCTTGGCGAGGTCGCCTGGATCGAGGCGCGGACGGAAGATCAGGTCGGAAACCACCGCCATGGCCAGCGGCAGGCCGCCCTTCAACGCCCGCACCTGGAAGCTGGTCCGGTCGTGGCTGGTGGCGGCGTTGAGCTGGCCGCCCTCGGCCTCGATGACCTCGACGATCTCGCGCGCCGAGCGCTCGCCGGCGGCCTTGAACACCATATGTTCGAGCAGGTGCGCCCAGCCGGACTGGGTGGCGCTCTCATGCCGTGCGCCGCGCCCGACCGCCACCGACAGCGCCAGGGTCTCCAGCCCCGGCATGGGATCGCAGACGACGCGCGCGCCGTTGGAGAGGGTATGGATCAAGGGCGTTTCGATCGGCTCAGCCCCCCGCGAAGTCGCGAACATAGGCCTTGAGCGTCTCAAGGTCGGCCGGCAGGCGATCGACCCGCTCGGTCATTTTCGCCAGGCCCCGCACCGAAAGCGGCAGCGCCACGTCGACGCCGGCCGCCGCGCGAACGGCCTCGGGGAACTTGGCCGGATGGGCGGTGGATAGCACCACCAAAGGCGTGCGCCTTTGTTTGGGACCGATCCGCGCGGCGGCGGCCAGGGCGACAGCGGTGTGCGGATCGACCAGTTCGCCGCTCTCTTGGAAGGTCGAGACCATGGTTCTGGCCGTCTCCGCCTCGCTGACGCGGGCCCCGACGAAGAGTTCGCGGATCGACGCCATGGCCTTGGGCGGAATATCGACGACGCCGGCGTCGGCGAAAGCCCGCATGGCGCGGGAGGTCTCCAGCCCCTCGCGATCCACCGCCTCGAAGTAGAGCCGTTCGAAGTTGGACGAGACCTGGATGT
This sequence comes from Caulobacteraceae bacterium, assembly GCA_035642335.1. Classification (GTDB taxonomy): domain Bacteria; phylum Pseudomonadota; class Alphaproteobacteria; order Caulobacterales; family Caulobacteraceae; genus Poindextera. The sequence goes on along the minus strand of DASQSO010000187.1, from coordinate 1,914 downwards.
CCATGGCCGGACTCTGTGTCTGGGCGACAGGGCCGCGGGCGTAGCGGCCGGTCTCGATGGCGCGCGCGACGATGTCGTTGGAATTGGTGGCGATGATCATCCGCTCGATCGGCAGGCCCATGCGCCGGGCGACGAAGCCGGCGAAGGCGTCGCCGAAATTGCCCGTTGGCACGGCGAACGAGACCGGCCGCCGCGGCGCGCCGAGGGCCGCGGCGGCGGTGAAATAATAGACCGTCTGGGCGGCGATCCTGGCCCAGTTGATCGAATTGACCGCGGCGAGGTTGACGGCCTCGCGGAAACCTTGCGCCTGGAACATCGACTTCAGGATCGCCTGGCAGTCGTCGAAGGTCCCATCCACCGCCACGCAGCGCACATTGTCGCGCCCCGAGGTCGTCATGAACCGGCGCTGCACCTCGCTGATCTTGCCGTCGGGAAAGAGCACCACCAGGCGCACCGACTTTAAGCCCCCCAGGGCCTCGACCGCCGCGCCGCCGGTGTCGCCGGAGGTGGCGCAGACCACGGTCAGGGTCTGGCCCTTGGCGCCCAGGGTGTATTCGTACAGCCGCGCCAGAAGCTGCATCGCCACGTCCTTGAAGGCCAGGGTCGGGCCATGGGACAGCTCCAGCAGCCAGGCGCCCGGCGACAGCTGGCGCAGCGGCGTCACCGCCGCGTGGGTGAACCCGGCATAGGCCGCGCTGGCCATTTCCATCAGGTCGGCGCGCGGAATGGCGTCGCCGGCGAAGCGGGACAGGATGGCGGCGCAGACCTCGGCATAGGGACGTCCGGCGAAATCGGCGATCTCGTCGGCGGTCAGCAGCGGCCAGACCTCGGGCGCATAGAGGCCGCCGTCGGGGGCCAGTCCCGCCATCACGGCGTCGAGGAAGCCGACTGGCGGCGCCTCGCCTCGGGTCGAGATGTAACGCATCTAACGCGGCCTCTTTCGCCAAAGGCTGGCGAGGTAGACGCCCGCCAGGGCCACGGCAAGGCCGAACCAGGTGATGGCGTACTGCAGATGGTTGTTGGGGATGTCTGTCGGCAGCGGCGCGATGACCGGTCCGCCGGGCGGCGGCGCGGGCTGCTCGAGCATCAGATAGGTCGGCGCGGGCCTGGCGACGCCCAGCGCCCGCGCCATAGCGGCGATGTCGCGGCCGTACCACAGGTTCCCGGCCGGATCGTTCCGCGGCGTCGCGAAGTTGCGCGTGTCGCCCCTGCGCAGGATGCCGATGACCGGCGCCGAGATCGTCTGGCCGGGGGTCGGCGTCAGCCCCTGGGCCAGGAAGCCGCGGTCGACCAGGATGGCGCCATAGGCTCCGCCCGCCAGCGGACAGGCGGCGATGATGCGGTTGCCGGCATAGCCGTCCTTGACCGAATAGAGCCTGACATAGGGCGCGGTCTCGATGTCGGGGCAGGTCGCCTGCACCCGCTCGTAGTCGACGTCGAGCCCATCGGCGGCGCGGCGCAGCACCACGTCCAGCGGCTCCGGCGGCGCCGATTGCAGCGCCGCGATGCGGGCCAGCAGGTTCTCCTTCCAATGCAGCCGCTGCACCTGCCAGACGCCGAGACCGATAAGGATGGCGATGCCGACGGCCGTGGCGACGGCGGGGATGACGGCGAACCGCGGTCGCGTGATCTCAGATGTCGCCATGACCGGCCTCGGAGGCCTTGTGGTGGAACTGCATGGCCAACATCACGCCCTTGAAGGGACGGATCAGCACCCCGACCAGGATGGCTGCCAGCGGCAGCCAGAGGATCAGGTGGACCCAGACGGGCGGGTGGAAGGCGATCTCGGTGAAGAGGGCCGAAAAGCAGACGACCGCGCCGACGATCAGCACGATGAACACCGCCGGCCCGTCGCCCGAATCGGCCGCGGCCAAGTCGAGGCCGCAGCCTTCGCAAGCCTGGCTGACGCGCAGG
>DASQSO010000186.1:0-2582 GCA_035642335.1 Caulobacteraceae bacterium | reverse complement strand
CGCCGCCGCCCGCTCGGCCTCCAAGTCCAAGCCCGCGATGCGCAAGTAGGCCGCGGCCGACGCCCCGGCCATGGCCTCCAGCCTCTACGTCGACGCCGACGCCTGCCCGGTGAAGGACGAGGTCTACCGGGTCGCCGACCGCTACGCCCTGCCGGTTTTCGTAGTCTCCAACAGCTGGATACGCGTCCCCCGCGACCCTCGCCTCAGCCTGATGGTGGTCGACGCCGGGCCGGACGTGGCCGACGACTGGATCGCCGAGCGGGCGCAGCTGGGCGACGTCGTCATCACCGCCGACATCCCGCTGGCCGACCGGGCGCTGAAGGCCGGCGCCCAGGCGATCCACCCGACGGGCCGGGTGTTCACCGTCGACTCGATCGGCGCGGCCCTGGCTTCGCGCGGCATCGGAGAGCACCTGCGCTCCATGGGCGAGATCACCGGCGGGCCGAAACCCTTCGTTCCCGCCGACCGCTCGCGCTTCCTACAGGCGCTGGACGCCGCCGTGGTGCGGGCGCGCAAGGGCTGAACCGCCAAGCCTGCTTGCGCACCGCCCGGGCCTTCGCGTATCCAGCCTCCGCGCCGGGCGGCGGCGCGCAATGCGCCGCCCTCAAAAACCCGGCGCCAGAGAACCCTCAAAAGGATGACGGCGTGCAGACCAAGCGGCTAGGCAAGAGCGCGATCGCGGTATCGAAGATCTGCATGGGGACGATGACCTTCGGCTCCCAAGCCGACGAGGCGACCTCGTTCCGCATCCTCGACAAGGCGCTGGACGCCGGCATCAACTTCTTCGACACGGCCGAGAACTATCCGGTGCCGCCGCGAGAGGAGTGGGCCGGCCGCACCGAGGAGATCGTCGGCCGCTGGCTGAAGACCCGGCGGCGCGACGAGGTGATCCTGGCGACCAAGGTGTCCGGCCCCAGCCACGGCTGGATCAAGAGCTCCCAGCGCGCCGGCATGACCGCGCTCGACCGCCACAATGTCGCGCGCGCCATCGAGGCCAGTCTTACCCGTCTGGGTACGGACTATGTTGATCTCTACCAGACCCATTGGCCCGACCACGGCGGCCGCTACGAGGAGGCGCTGGGCGCGCTCGACGACCTGATCCGCGAGGGCAAGGCGCGCATTATCGGCTGTAGCAACGAGACCAGCTGGGGGCTGATGAACAGCCTGGCGGTATCCGACCGCGAGGGCTTCGCCCGCTATGACACCATCCAGAACAATTACAGCCTGAACAATCGCCGTTTCGAAGACGAGCTGGCCCAGGTCTGCCGCCAGGAGGGCGTCAGCCTGATCCCCTATTCGCCGCTGGCCGGCGGGGTTCTGTCCGGCAAGTACAACGGCGGCCGGACCCCCGAGGGCGCGCGGTTCTCCAACTACATCAAGCTCGGCGGCCGTCAGGCGGTGATGGCCCAGCGTTTCGTCAACGAAAAGAGCCTGGCCTCGACCGAACGCTTCGCGGCCATCGCCGCCGAGGCGGGAATGTCGGTGGTGACCCTGGCCACGGCCTGGAGCATGCAGCCGGACTTCGTCGCCTCGACCATCGTCGGCGCGACCAGCGAGGACCAGCTCGACGACATCCTCGCCGCCGCCGACGTGACGCTGGACGCCGAGGTCTTGAAGATGATCGACGCGGTGTCGAAGGAACTCCTCTACCCGATGGGCTGATCCTGGACCTTCGCAGCTGCTAGCCGGTCCAGGCGGCGACGCGTTTTTCCATCCAGGCCTTGACGCCCTCGCCGTAGTCAGGATGGCGGATCATGTCTTCGAGCAGGCGTTCGGCCTCGACCACCGCGCTGGCCGCGTCGCGGTGCAGGTCGCGGTAGATCTGCCGCTTGGTCTCGCGCGCCGAGCCCGGCGCGACGGTGTCGGCCAGCATGCGCGCATAGGTGGTGACGTGCGCCATCAGATCATCGGCGGGCAGGATCTTGTTCAGGAAACCCATGGAATAGGCCTCTTCGGCGGTGAAGACGCGGCTGGAGAGCAGCACGTCATTGGCGTGGGTCAGGCCCATGATCCGCGGCAGCACCCAGGACAGGCCGAACTCGGCCGGGAAGTTGTAGCGGCCATGGGCGGTGGTGAACTTGGCCCCGGCCACGGCGAAGCGCAGGTCGGCGAAGGCGGCCAGCACCAGGCCGACCCCGGCCGCCGCGCCGTTGATGGCGGCGATCACCGGCTTTCCGACGCCGAAATGGTAGGCGAAGCTGGCGTCGAAGTAGGGATCGACGCCGAAGCCCGGGCGGGCGATGTCGTCGTCGATGCCGGCGTCATAACGGCCTTTTTCCGCGTGGCCCTCCAGCGCCCCGAGGTCGGCGCCGGCGCAAAAGGCGTTCCCTTCCGCATCGCCGGTGACGATGATGACTCGAACATGCGGGTCCTGGTCCGCCCGCAGCAGGCACCAGCGATATTCGGTGTGCATGCGCCCGGTCCAGGCGTTGCGCCGCTTCGGCCGCGCCAGGGTGATGGTGGCGATCCGATCCGTGATCCCGTACCGCGTCGCCTTCAGTTCCATGGCGGCCTCCCGTTCAAAGCGTCCAGGGTTTCATCTGTTGCGCGCGCCGCCGGCTCCGCAAGTGGAAGTTTGGCCG
>DASQSO010000185.1:0-5239 GCA_035642335.1 Caulobacteraceae bacterium | reverse complement strand
CCGGACGCTTCAGCCAGGCGCGCGGCGGGTCGACCATGTTGAACGCGCGCAGGGCTTCGCGCAGCAGGTCGACGTCGGTGCGCACGGCGATGCTGACGCCGTCGCCGATGAAGCTCTGCAGCACCCTCGATCTGAGCGGCGCGCGATAGTCGGGGTCGAGGGCGCGGGCGGCGCGGCGGATCGCGCCGCGGTCCTGGTCGCGCATGTCCTCGAAATAGGGGCGGAGCGCGGCGGCGATGCGGGCGTCGTAGAGGCGGGCCCGGAGCGCCGGATCGGCCGCCTCGTCCAGTACGCCCTGAAGGATTTCGGACTCCACCGCGGCGAAGGAGCAGCCGCGGCCATAGAGCGGATTGGTGCGGATCAGGCTGTCGCCGAGGGCGAAGAAGCCCAGGATGGCGCGACGCTCGGGGCTGACGAAACGCCGCCAATGGCTTTTCAGGTCGCCCATGCCGAAGACCCGGCTGATCGGTTCGGAGCCGGCCGGGTCGACCCACTCGGCGATGCCGGGGAACATGGCGCAGACCTGCTCGAACACTTCGGGCTTGAGCACCGCCTGGCGCAACCCCGTCTCCACCTCGGGCACGGCCAGGGTGATGGAGAAGCAGCCATTGTCGCCGGGAAACCGGGCGTACTTGATATAGCCGAGGTCGCCGGTCGAGGTGGCGCGGGACGCCGGCGGATCGGCGGCGATGCGGCGGTAGTGGCGGGTGAAATAGAGGATGCCGCAATCCTCGGCCTCCTCGGCGATGACGGCGCCGGCGGCGATCAGTTGATCCTTGGCCTCGGAAAGCCGCCCCTGGGCGTCGATGACCAGGTCGGCGCGCCAGTCCTGGGGTTGGCCGTCCCGTTCGCCGCGCGCGCCCAGGATGCGCATCGGCGCGCCGGGTTCGGACGCGATGATCAGTTCCCTGACAAAGGCGTCCGAGATGATGGTCACCCTGGGCAGGCCTTCGACATAGCGGCGGACGACGAATTCGAAACTGGTGCGGCGGCTGGTCAGGATGACCATGTCCTCGTCGCCGGGTTGTGGCGTGTAGGTCTGGCGCAAGGCCGTCGGTATCAGGTCGGCGAAGCTGATCTCGCGGCAGCCCGCCTCTCGCAAGCGGTCGAGCAGCGCCGGATGCCGGCGCTTGATGACATTGCGCATGCGGGCGAGGAAGCCGTGGCTGTGGCGAAGCTGGCCGACGCCGCGCCTGCGCCATTCGGCGAAGGCCGCCTCGACCCCGCCGTCGGGCAAGGCTGGATCGCGTTCCAGGATCAGGATTTCGCGCGTCCCCGGCGCGAAGGCCAGGGCCGTGAACAGCCCGGCCATGCCGGCCCCGAGAACCAGCAGTTTTTCGCCTGACATGCTTTAGCGCAGGCTGGCGTTCAGCGCGGCCAGGGCGCCGGCCCCGGGGGTGAGTTCCGCATCGGTGAGCGCGTTCAACGGGGTGTCGACCGTGTCCAGATGATCGTGCAGATCGTTGGGCGTCGGATCGACATAGAGCAGGCCGGTGACGATCTCGCCGGCCGCGGCCCGCTCCTGCAGGTGCGCCAGGGCTTGGCTGCGGTCGCTAGGATCGTAGTGGGCGCTGAGTTTGCGCAGGGCCAGCACCGAGCCATCGGACTGGGTGACCATTTCGACCGTGCCCGGCGCGTGATCGATCTCGATCGGGGCGTGGGGCGCGATGACGTCCAGCCGGTTCATCGCCGCATTGTGCTCGCGCACATAGTCGAAGCTCTTGGTCGAGCCGAGGTGGTTGTTGAACTGCACGCAAGGGCTGATGCAGTCGATGAAGGCCGCGCCCTTGTGGCTGAGGGCGGCCTTGATCAGCGGCGTCAGCTGGCCCTTGTCGCCCGAGAAACTGCGCGCCACGAAGGTCGCGCCAAGCTGCAGGGCCAGCGAGACCAGGTCGATGGCCGAGTCGTGGTTGACCACGCCTTTCTTGCTCTTCGAGCCGGCGTCGGAGGTGGCCGAGAACTGGCCCTTGGTCAGGCCGTAAACGCCGTTGTTCTCGACGATATAGACCATGTTGACGGCGCGCCGGATGCAGTGGGCGAATTGGCCAAGGCCGATCGAGGCGGAGTCGCCGTCACCGGAGACGCCAAGATAGATCAGATCCTTGTTGGCCAGGTTGGCGCCGGTCATCACCGATGGCATGCGGCCGTGCACGGTGTTGAAGCCGTGCGCATTGCCGACGAAATAGTCAGGGGTCTTCGATGAACAGCCGATGCCGGAGAGCTTGGCGATTCGGTGTGGCGGCAGCGCCAGTTCGTAGCAGGCCTGGATGATCGCGGCGCTGATCGAGTCGTGGCCGCAGCCGGCGCAGAGGGTCGAGACCGAGCCCTCATAGTCGCGGCGGGTAAAGCCCAGGGCGTTCTCGGCTAGGCCCGGGTGATGCAGGCGGGGCTTGGTGATGTAGGTCATTCGGCGGCCTCGACGAGCGAGTGGGCGGCGACCCTCGACGCGATCTCGCCGGCGATGAAGCGGGCGGTGATCGGCGTGCCGTCATAGTGGTTGACGGCAATGAGTTTCGCCGGGTCCACACCGCCCTCGTTCATGATCAGGGTGCGCAGCTGACCGTCGCGATTCTGCTCGACCACGAACACCTGCTCATGCTCGGCGATGAAGTCCAGCACCTCGTCCGAGAACGGAAAGCCGCGCAGGCGCATGGCGTCGACATGGCGCCCCTGCGCCTCCAACGTCTCCAGCGCCTCATGCATGGCCGGGGTGGTCGAGCCGAAATAGATCGCGCCGGTCTTGGTGGCGCGGCGCGCGTCGCGGCGAACTGGCGCCGGGATCAGGGTCTTGGCGGTCTCGAACTTGCGTAAGAGCCGCTGCATGTTGTCGACATAGACCGATCCCTCCTCGCTGTAGCGGGCGTAGGGATTGCGCGAGGTGCCGCGGGTGAAATAGCCGCCACGATCCGGGTGCGTGCCCGGATAGGTGCGATAAGCGATGCCGTCGCCGTCGACATCGAGATAGCGGCCGAAATCCTTGCCCGCTTCGAGCTCGTCGAAGCTCATCACCTTGCCGCGGTCGATGCGGCGGCTGTCGTCCCAAACAAAGGGCTCGGTCAGCCACTCGTTCATGCCGATGTCGAGGTCGAGCATGACGAAGATGGTGGTCTGCAGCCGATCGGCCAGGTCGAAGGCCAGCGCCCCCATCTCGAAACATTCGCCCGGATCGGCTGGGAACAGCAGCGGATGCTTGGTGTCGCCGTGGGAGGCATAGGCCGCGGCCAGTATGTCGGCCTGCTGGGTGCGGGTCGGCATGCCGGTGGAGGGCCCGCCGCGCTGGACGTCGAAGATCACCGCCGGAATCTCCGCAAAATAGCTCAGGCCGACGAACTCGGTCATCAGCGAGACGCCGGGACCGGAGGTGCAGGTGAAGGCCCGCGCTCCGTTCCAGGAGGCGCCGATCACCACGCCGATCGAGGCGATCTCGTCCTCGGCCTGGACAATGGCGTAGCGCGCCTTGCCGGTCCCGGGCTCGGTGCGGAACGTTTCGCAATAGCCGGTGAAGGCCTCGGCCAGCGAGGTCGACGGCGTGATCGGATACCAGGCGCAGACCGTGGCGCCGCCATAGACGGCGCCGAGCGCCGCGGCGGCGTTGCCCTCGACGAAGATGCGGTCGCCGACCTTGTCGGAGCGCCTGACGTGCAGGCCCAGCACCCCGATATGCTCGGCCACATAGTCGCGGCCCATGCGCAGGGCGGCGATGTTCGGCGCGATCAGTCGGTCCTTACCCTTGAACTGCTCGCCGACCAGCTGCTCCACCACCGCTAGGTCGATGTCCAGCAGGGCGGCCAGGGCGCCGACATAGATGATGTTCTTGAACAGCTGCCGCTGCCTGGGGTCGGTATAGGCGGCGTTGCAGATGGCGGTCAGCGGCACGCCGACGACCCGGATGTCACCCCGAAACTTCTCAGGCGGCAACGGCTTGGTGGAGTCGTAGAACAGGTAGCCGCCGGGCTCGATCTCGGCCAGATCCCTGTCCCAGGTCTGTGGGTTCATCGCCACCATCAGGTCGACACCGCCGCGCCGGCCCAGGTAGCCGGCCTCGGAGACGCGCACCTCGAACCAGGTGGGCAGGCCCTGGATATTGGACGGGAAGATGTTGCGCGCCGCCACCGGCACGCCCATGCGCAGGATCGCCTTGGCGAACATGCCGTTGGCGCTGGCCGAGCCAGAGCCGTTCACATTGGCGAACTTGACCACGAAGTCGTTGGTGCGGGTCAGGGCGCCGGGATCGACGATTGGGGCGACGATGGGAGTTTGGGCGTTCATCTAATCTCCGCTCATTCCGCCGCGATCGCGTGCGTTGGGGCGGGTCCTTCAGCATAGGTCATGTCGAGCAGGAATTTCTGCATATCCCAGGCCCCGGTCGGGCACCGTTCGGCGCAGAGGCCGCAGTGCAGGCAGACATCCTCATCCTTGACCATGATTCGGCCGGTCTTCAGCGGATCCGATACATAGAGATCCTGCGTAAGGTTCAATGCCGGAGCGTTAAGACGCTGGCGCAGATCCGCCTCGCCGCCGTTCTCGGTGAAGGTGATGCAGTCCATGGGGCAGATGTCGACGCAGGCGTCGCATTCGATGCACAGGGGCTCGGCGAACACCGTCTCGATGTCGCAGTTCAGGCAGCGCTCTGCCTCTCGATAGCCAAGCGCCTGGTCGAAGCCGAGTTCGACCTCCAGCCGCACATTGCCCAGCGCCTCGGCCTTGTCGCGCAGCGGCACGCGATAGCGCTGGTCGTTGACGATGTCGTTGTCGTAGCTCCACTCGTGGATGCCCATCTTCTGACTGACCAGGGTGATCCCCGGGGCCAGCCGCTCGCGCACGTCGCCGCCCTGACAGACCCGGTCGATGGAAATGGCCGCGTCGTGGCCATGGGCCACCGCCCAGATGATGTTCTTCGGCCCGAACGCCGCATCGCCACCGAAAAAGACGTTCGGCAGGGTCGAGCCCATGGTCACCGGGTCGACCTTGGGCATGTCCCACTCGTCGAACTCGATGCCGATATCTCGCTCGATCCAGGGGAAGGCGTTTTCCTGGCCGACGGCCACCAGCACGTCGTCGCATTCGATCAGCTGATCCGGCTCTCCGGTCGCCACCAGCCGGCGGCGGCCCTTGTCGTCGTATTCTGCCGCCACCTTCTCGAAGACGACGCCGGTCAGGCGGCCGCCTTCATGAATGAAGGCCTTGGGGGCGAGGAAGTTGAGGATCGGGATGTCCTCGTGCATGGCGTCTTCTTTTT
>DASQSO010000184.1:0-7605 GCA_035642335.1 Caulobacteraceae bacterium | reverse complement strand
GCATAGCCCTGGGCGAGGATGACGTCGTCGATCCGTTCAGGATCGATCGCGGTGCGTTCGACCAGGGCTTTCAGGACCACCGCGCCCAGATCGCCGGCGGTAACGGAAGACAGCGCGCCGAGGTATTTCCCAACCGCGGTGCGGATCGGGCTGACAATGGCGGCCCGGCGAAGTGTGCTTGTCACGGTTGGTGGTCTCCAAATTGCGTCGGCCGATCATCACCACCGGCATGGCCGGTGTTCGGCGCCCGACGATTGGCGTCCAGCGCGCGTCTTGTCCATAGTTTCGGCGCCCGCGGGAGATCGCGGGCTGGCCAGCGGTGGGCCGGCAATCATCATCGAGAGAACTGAAAGGACCGGTGGACGCAAGCGCATGAGGCGTCAACCCAGAGTAACGAACCCTCTGTGGCCTAACGCCCTGAACGGGATGGCGAGGCCTCGCCGCCCGGTCATGCGCCGGGCCGCCCGTGGCGGCGGGCGCGGCGGGCATAGGCCGGGCGCCAAAAGGCGAAGATCATCGCCGGCAGCACCAGGAGGCTGCCGAGGGCGCCGGTGATCAGGCCCCCGATAATCACGATGGCCATGGGACCGAGGATTTCCCGTCCGGCGTCCCCGGCCTGGATCGCCAGCGGCGCGAGGCCCAGGGCGACCAGGAGCGTGGTCATCAAGAGCGGCGTCAGCCGCTCGCGGACGGCCAGAACGACAGTCTGCGGCGACCAGTGCGCATGCTCTGAAAGCACCAGATCCTCCAGCCGGCAAAAGATGAGGATGGCGCCGCGCACGGAAAGGCCGAAGAGGGCGATGAAGCCGACGCTCGCCCCCACCGACAGCACCCCGCCCATCAGCGCCACGGCGATGACCCCGCCGACGAAGGCGAACAGGGTCGAGGCCAGGATCAGCGCTCCGGTGCGCCCATCGAACGCGATCGCCAGCAGCGCGAAGATGGCGAAGAGGGCGAGCGTGTAGTTGATCACAAGGCTGTTGCGCGCCGCCGACGCGGACCGGCCCGCGCCGCCATATTCGACGAAGGCGCCCGGCGGCAGGGTCACATGGGCGGCGATGGCCTGCCGCGCCTGGCTCAGGAACCGGCCCGGGTCGCCGGGATTGGCGGTGACAACCTGTCGCCGCAGGCCGTCGTCGTGGGCGATCGTGGCGCGGTCGTCGGTGAGGTAGACATTGGCCACCGTCTTCAGCGGCTCGGAGATGCCCTGGGTCGAGCGCAGCAGAAGATTGCCGACCGCCTCGGGGTCGCGCCGGAGCGAAGCCTGGGCGCTGACCGCCAGATCGACCTCCCGCCCATCCTCATAGATCCGCGCCACACGCTCGCCGGCGAAGGCGGCCTGGACGGTGTCGAGAACGTCCGCCGCCGAGAGCCCATAGAGCGCCAGGCGCTGGAAGTTGATGTCCGTCCTGACCACCGGCGCCCGGGCCTGGTCCTCGACCCGCACGTTGTGCGCGCCGGGCAGCGTTTTCATCACCACGGCGATCTGGCCAGCGGCGGTATCCAGGGCGTCCAGATCCTGGCCGAACACGCTGACCTGCACCGGCGCGGTCGGTTGCATGCCGCCCTGGGCGGCGTCGAAACGCGACTGGACCGTCGGATCAAGGCCCGGGAAGCGCCGCAGCCGATCCAGCACCTCGCCGGCCAGGTGTTGCTGCGCGGCCGCGTCCATGCCGGGCGACAGTTCCAGATCGAACACGCTGCGCTCGGGACCGGCGGCGTTCTCGGCCGTCGGATCGCGGCCGATGCGCTGGCTGATTGCTATCACCCCGTCGAGCGGCATGAGTTCGGCGGCGATGCGCGCGCCAAAGTCGCGCGAGACCGCGATCGAGGATCCGGGCGGGGCGCTGATCTCGGCGATGAGATGGCCATCGTGGATGCTCGGCAAGAGCTCGAAGCGGTCGAAGGCGAGCGCGGTCAAGGCCAGGATCGCCACCACCATCCCGACGATCAGGATCGGCCACGGCCTGGCGCCGAGGCGCGAGAGCCCGGCGCCGTGGGCATCCTTCAATCGATGCAGCAGCCTGGGCTCGGGCACGGGCTTGACGTGCTGCAGAAAGAGCAGGCAGAGCGCCGGCGTCACGGCGGCGGCCACGATCAGCGAGGCCAGCGAAGCGACGATCACCGCGACCGCCAGGGGCGCCAGCAGCGCTCTCTCGGTCACCGGAAGCGCCAGGATGGGCAACAGGACGACGATCATCGCCAGGGTGGCGTAGACCACCGGCCCGCGCACCTCGGTCGAGGCCGCCAGCACCGCCTCAAGTCGTGAGGCATGCCGCGCCTCGGCGTCGCGTAGGCGATCCAGGACATTCTCGACGTCGATGACCGCATCGTCGATCACCACCCCCAGCCCGACGGCGAGACCGCCAAGAGTCATGGCGTTCAGGGTCCAGCCGAAGGCGTTCAGGGCCATGACGGCGGCCAGCAACGACAGCGGAATGCTGATCAGCGAGATCAGCGTCGCCCGCGGATCGCGCAGGAAGACCACCAGCACGATCGCCACCAGCAACGCGCCGACGCCGAGGTCCCAGGCGATGCCGCGCACCGACGCCAGAGCAAAGCTCGCCGGCCGGTCGAGGTCGGTCCTGACGTCGATGCCCTGGGCTTTCAGCGCCGGCGTCAGGGACGCCAGAGCCTGCTCAACGGCCTCCGCGGTCTGCAGGGTGTTGGCGCCGTACTGTTTGGCGACGTCGACCAGCACGCCGGGCTTGCCCATGATCAGGGCGTCTCCGGCGGCCGGCGCCGATGTATCGAACACGTCGGCGACATCGTCGATCCGCACCGGAGCGGCTCCAGGGGTCTGGATCTGGCCGGCCCCGACATCTTCCTTGGTCAGGGCCTGGCCGTGCGGTTCGATCAGCACCCGCTGGTTGTCGGTGTCGATGAAGCCCGCGCCGGCCACGCTGGTCGCGCGCTTCGCCGCATTCAGAATGTCGAGGAAACCCAGGTCGCTGTCGGACAGATCTCCGGGCCTCGCCTGTATTTCGATGCGCCGGATCGCCCCGCCATAGACGCCGACGCGCGCGACGCCCGGCGCGGAAAGCAGGCGCGGGCGCACCGTCCATTGCACCACGTCCCGCAAGGTCATAGAGTCGAGTTTGCCGCTGGTAAAGCCGATCTTCAGCACCTCCGCGCCCGGCGCGGTCAGGGGCGCGATATGCGGCGGTGAAACCCCTTCCGGAAGCGCGGCGGGCAGCGCCGACAGCCGCTCGGACACCACCTCGCGGGCCCGGTAAGGGTCGGCGGTCGCGGCGAAGCGCACGGTGATGGTCGAGAGACCCTGGGAGGATTCCGAGTGCACATGGGCGACCCCGGCCGCGCCGATCAGCGCCGTCTCGATCGGCTGGGTGACCAGGTTTTCCACCTGTTCGCCGACCAGTCCCGGCGCCTCGGTCTGGACGGTCATTTCCGCCGGCGCGATATCGGGCAGGAGGTCGAACCGGACGTTGCGCACCGACAGGACGCCGAAGGCCAGGAACAGGAGGCAGGCCAGAGCGATCAGTCTGGGCCGTTCCAGCGACCAGCGGACGACCCGCGCCAGCATCAGGGCGCCGCGCCCGGCGCGCTCTGCTCGGCGGTGAACAGCGCCGCGGCGCCCTGGGTCACGACCTGGTCGCCGGCGGAAACCCCGTCGGCGACGAAGAAGCCGTCCTTCTCGGGGATAGGGCTTTGCAGCATCCGCCGGTCGAAGCCATCGGGGCCGTTGCGGACATAGACCCAGTCCAGGCCGCGATAGCGGATGATCGAGGCCAGCGGCACGATATAGCCGGTCTGCCGGCTCTTGGATTCGATGTGAGCGCTGTTGGTCAGCCCGACCGAAAGCAGGATGGCGTCGGGTCCCGAGACCTCGACGATCAGCCCGGAAGACTGCAGCCTTGGTTCGGCCGCCCGCGCCGGGCCGAGCACGACACCGGCCACCGAATCGTCGCCGATATCGACCTTGACGATCCGAGCGCCGGCCTGGCCGTCGTTGTTGTGGGTATCGACATGGACCAGGGCGATCTTGCCGGCGATCACGCCCCTGACCAGGGCCGCGCGGGCCGAGCCGCTCATCCGGGCGACGCCTGGCCCCCATTCGAGGTCCAGCCGGTTGCGCAGCAGGTCGACCCTCAAGGCGTCGGACTTGGCCTGCGCCACCGCCGCCTCGAGGTCCTTGGCGGCGATGCTGCCGTCGGCGGCGTGCAGAGCCCGCGAGCGCTCGGCCTGGGCGCTCGAGGCCGCGGCGGCGGCCACGGCGGTGGCCAGGTCGGAGTCCAGCTGCGCCAGCGGCTCCGGATCGAGCACCTTGGCGAAGGCATCGGTCTCGGAAGCGCGTTGGGTGACACTCAGCGACAGGGTCTCAATCCCCAGCCTGTGCTGGATCGCCGGACTCATCCGCACCCCGGCCGCGTGGGCGGATCCGACGCCAAACGCCAGGCACAGGGCCGCCGCGGCCATGGTGAGGAGCGACCTGGTCATCCGAGCCCCGCAGCCTCCCAGCCGCCACCCAGCGCCTGGTAGAGGGCGATGGTGTCGACATAGCGGGCGGAGCTGGCCTGAGACAGCGCGATACTGGCCTGACGCTCGGCGGTCTCGGCGGTCAGGACGGCCAGGATGCCGGTCTGGCCGTGATCGAACTGATCCTGGGCCAGCCGCAGCGACCGCGCCGCCGCCGCCTCGGCCGCATCGGCATGCTTCAGCGCCCGCGCGTCGTCGACGATCGCCTGCAGCACGTCGGCGGTGTTCTGCAAGGCGCCGGCAACGGCGCTCCGGTACTGGGCCTTGGCCTGATCAAGGGCCGCTTCGGCCGCTTTCTGCTTGTGGCGCAGCGCGCCGGCGTCGAACACCGACTGGGCGAGGACGCCGGTCACCGACCACAGGCCGTTGCCGTTGGAAAACAGCGTCCCGATCTGGCTGGAGGCGCCGCCGGGCGAGGCGGTGATGGCAAAGCTGGGCAGCCGCGCCGCGACGGCGACCCCGACCTGGGCCGAGGCGACATGCACATTGGCCTCGGCGGCCCGCACGTCAGGCCGTTGCCGCACCAGGTCGGACGGCAGGCTGACCGGCAGCTCGAGCGGCAGCTGGAAGTCCGAGACCTCGAGCCGGTCCAAAGGCGCCTGCGACGGCGCGCGTCCGATCAGCGTCGCCAGAAGATCGCGTTCCTGGTCGATCTGCTTCTGCAGCGGCGGCGCCAGTTGCTCGGCCTGCTCCAGCGCCGTCTCCGCGGCCGCCACGTCGGCCGTCGATGCCTGGCCAAGCCGCAGCTGCCGGCGCGTGATGTCGAGCGTTCGGGCGTTCGCCCCGACAATGCGCTGGGTATCATCCATCTGCGTATCCAGGCTGGCGAGCTGGACGGCCGCGTTGGCGACGTTGACGGTAAGGGTCAGATAGGCGGCCTGGGTGAGGAACTTCTGATTCTCGGCCTGGGCGGCCACAGACTCGGTTTCGCGGCGAACGCCGCCGAAGACGTCGATGACGTAGGCGATGTTCAGCTGCGCCGTATAGAGCGAATAGAGCTGGGCGTTGTTAAAAAGCACCGGGGCGATGGTCGCCGAATTCTGGGCGCGAAGGCCGCTGGCGGCCAGGTTGACGGTCGGAAACTGCGTCGCGCGCTGGGCCAGATAGGTCTCGCGCGCCTGTCGCAAGGCCGCCTGGGCTGATTGCAGATCCGGATTGGCCTTCAGCGCTTCGTCCTCCAGCGCGTTGAGCTGGGGCGAGCCGAACAGGCTCCACCATCGTCCAGCCACCGGCGCGCCAAGAACAAACCGCTGAGCGGCGACCGCGCCGGCGTCCGCCGCGGCGGGAAGCGGCGCCGGCGTATAGCGATCGACCGTTGGCGCCGCCGGCGGATGAAAATCCGGCCCCACGGTGCAGCCGGCCAGCAGACTCGCACCCGCCGCGCCGAGGGCGACGCCGCGCGCCAGCCTGTTCACGCGCCCGTCGGCCCGGCTGACGTCGACGCGGCTCTGCGCAGGAGCTCGGTCAGCTCGGCGATAGTGTTCGTCAGGTTGGTCACCTCCTTCTCGCGGAGTTCGTCGATTTTCTGGTGCAGAAGTTCGATCTCCAGCTCGGCCTTGATGTTCACCTGGTAGTCGTTCTCCGCCTCCTTGCGGTCGATTTCCTGCTGCCGGTTCTGGCTCATCATGATGAAGGGCGCGGCGTAGGCCGCCTGGAACGACAGCGCCAGATTGAGCAGGATGAAGGGATAAGGGTCCCACTTTTCGACGAAGGCGGTGACGTTCAGCACGATCCAGACAAACAGGATCAGGCTCTGGATGATGATGAAGGGCCACGAGCCCATGGTCGCGGCTACCTGGTCGGCGATCTTCTGACCGACGGTCAGGGTGTTGGGCGGTTTCTCGGCGGCGACGGCGCGCTTTCCCCGCCGCAGGCTCCTCAATTCGCCGAGCAGTCGCCGTTCGGCCTCATGCAGCGGCTGTTTGTGCGTCCCCGTCGTCGCCATGACGTCCCTCCGCGTCGGGCTACATGTCAGCACACTCCGCTTCGCCCCCGAGTCGCGCGGCGGAATCTCTCGACTGGCTGTACTGTTGGTCGCCGTTTTCGCCAGGTCAACCGCAAGTCCGCAATGAGGCCCCGGCTCAGGTGACGATGTTCACGATCATCACGGCGGTGTCCTCGACATAGGCGTTCCAGTCATCGATGGCCCCCCGAATACATCGACACGTAGGTGTCCCCATTGGCCGTCACCGACCCGCCGGCGCCTTCAGCCAGGAACTCCGCGCCAGAGAGGTGAGGGCCGCGCCCAGCAGATAGATGAACGGCGGCGTCAGCCCGCGGAGGAGCGGCACGTAACCGGGCGCAACCACCACCGCCACCCAAACCGCGTCCGCCCAGCCGATCACGCAGAGATTGAGCCAGTAGGCCAGGCGCTGATTTCGCCAGTTGCCCACCAACGCCGTGACGATCGCTAACAAGGCGATGCAGAGCATGTAGGCGGCGAGTTGGAAAGTCCGCCCCTGTGCGATCCCGGACTGGGTCAGGCCGATGTGGCGGATGTCGTTGGCGACGCCGATATGGAACACGCCCCAACCAACGTAGCAGAGCGAGCCGGCTGCCGCGGCGGCCTTCGCGTAGAACGGCGAACGGACCATTGTCAGCCCCAGTCGATATCAACTCCGCCGCCAGGCCCGCGGAACATCGACACAATACCTATTGAGTGGATTCAGTTGCGCCATCGCGGATGGCGGACGAATTTCGCACTCGCGCGCGATGGGCGACGGGTCGGTGCTCCACACTTATGTGGACTTCCACATTAGTGTGGAATAACTTATCTTCGTGAACACGAACGAACTCAAGCGCTGGCAGACCAAGCACGAATGCCGCTTCGAGACCCACAAAGGCGGCTCTGGCCATGTGACCGTCCGCTTGGGCGACAAAACGAGCCAGTTGCCGATGCATGGCGCTTCGAAAGAGCTGGGCAGCGGCCTGGTCAACCAGATCAAGAAGGACCTGGGCCTCAAATGAGCTATCGAATCCTGGTCGAACCCGACGACAACGACACCCTCCTGGTGACCTGCCCAGCCCTCCCGGGCGTGGCGACCTTCGGCGTCGATGACGAGGACTGCCGCCGGCATGGCCTCGATGCGATCGAGGAAGCGATAGCGG
>DASQSO010000183.1:0-5229 GCA_035642335.1 Caulobacteraceae bacterium | reverse complement strand
GCATCTCGCAGTGGAAGCAGCAGGACTTCAACGTCAGGCTGGCCGACACCCCGCACGAAATGGAAGCCTGGCTGCAGCCGCTGGTCGACGCCGGCGCCGACGCGCTGCATTGCTCGCAGCGCAGGTTCTGGGAGCCGGAGTTCGAGGGCTCCGACCTCAACTTCGCCGGCTGGGCCAAGAAGCTCACCGGCAAGGTGGCGATCACCGTCGGCTCGGTGGGGCTGACCGGCGAGTTCATCGCGGCCTACGCCGGTGAGGGCTCGAAGCCGGCCTCGCTGGACGAGCTGCTGCGGCGGCTGGACCGCGGCGATTTTGACCTGGTCGCGGTCGGCCGCGCCCTGCTGCAAGATTCGCAGTGGGCGGTGAAGGTGCATGAGGGCCGCACCCAGGACCTGATGGAGTTCGACCGCTCGGCCATGGCGGTCCTGTCTTAGCCTAGCTCAGGATCAGGAAGTGTCCGCGCAGCGCCGCCACGGGGCTGGTGCGGTCGTCCTGCCAGGCTTCCACGCTCAGGTTGGCGGCGCGGCGGCCGAGCTTCAGGATGCGGGCTTCGGCGAAGGTCGTGATCGGGCGCGCCGGACGAAGATAGTCGACGGTGATGTCGATCGTGCGCGCCTGCCGGCCCTCCGCATCCAGTTTGGCCAGGGCCGCCAGTTCGAGAAACGACGCCACCGCGCCGCCATGCAAGGCCGGCAGGACCGGGTTGCCGATCAGGCGCTGCGCGAACGGCAAGACGGCGATCGGGCCTGATTCACCGGCGTCCAGCCGCACGCCGAGGAAGCGGGCGTATGGCCAGGCGTCGAGCAGAGTCGACGCGCTCATGCCGTCGGTGGCGGGTTGGTGAGCATGAAGGCGGCCTGGGCGGCGGCGACGGGATCGGCCGGGTCGTCCTCGTAGGCCCAGGCGCGCACCACGGCGACATCGCCGGTCAGGCGCAGGCACTCCGCTTCGCCGGTCACCGACGCGCCGGCGCGAGGCGGACGGACATGGTCAAGCCGGAAGTCCAGCGTCGCCATGCTGCTCGGTCCGGGCGCGCGGCCCTCCGCCTCGGCCCGGGCGCGAAGCGCCAGGTCGATCGCCATGCCGCAGGTCTGGTCGAGGAGGGCGAAGATCACGCCGCCGGCCAGCGCGCCGACCGCTGGATCGCCGACGAGATGCTCGCGGAAAGGCGCGCGCATCGCGCAAGGGCGGTCGCCCAGCGTCTCAAAGCCCAGCGCCATCGAGAGGGCGGTTCCGCGCTGGGCCAGATCGCCTGGCGCCGCGTCGCTCATGGGTTCTTCGCCGGGGCGCGGTTCGTCGCTCACGGGGTTCCTATTGGGCGATTTCCGCGTTCGAGGCCAGCCGGGAAACAGACGTTCAGCGGCCTCAAGTGTCGGCGTCGGGGCCGGTCGCCGTTGACAGGCCCGGGTCCGTTGATATCAACCTATTCTTTCGACCAAACGCGGCGAGGGAGATGCGGACATGACCGGCCGTTTCATGTGGTACGAGCTGATGACCAGCGACGCCAAGGCGGCGGGGGCCTTCTACCGATCCGTCGTCGGCTGGAAGACCCAGGCGATGGGCGACGTCTACACCACCTTCCACGTCGGCGAAGCCAATGGCATGGCCGGCATGGCGGAGCTGTCCGCCGAGGACCTGGCGAAAGGCGAACGGCCTGCCTGGACCGGCTATGTCGGGGTGGACGATGTCGACGCCTATGCCGGTCGCCTGGCCAAGGCCGGCGGGACGGTGCGCATGGCGCCGGCCGATATCCCCGGCATCGGCCGGTTCTCGCGGGTCTCCGATCCGGGCGGCGCTCCCTTCGTGCTGTTCAAGGGCTCCAGTCCCGAGGGGCCGCCCATCGGCGCGCCGGGCGAGGCCGGCTATACCGGCTGGCACGAGTTGATGGCCGGCGACAGCGCCCGCGAGTTCGACTTCTATTCCGGCCTGTTCGGCTGGGAGAAGACCAATGTCTTCAACATGGGCGGCGAGATGGGCGGCTACATCCTGTGGACCGACGGACGCGGCGCGGACACGGGCGGCATGATGACCAAGCCACCCTTCCTTCCGACCCCGATGTGGAACTACTATTTCCGCATCGACAGCGTCGACGCCGCTGTGGAACGGATCAAAGCCGCCGGCGGCGCCGTGACCAACGGGCCCATGGAGGTGCCCAGCGGCGATTGGATCGTCCAGGGGACCGACCCGCAAGGCGCCGCCTTCAACTTGCTCAGCGCCAAGCGCTGAGCCTGCCCGCCAGGCGCCAAATCAGGCGTTGAAGTTCAGCTTCAGTCCCGGCCTCGGCCAGCGGGTCTTGAACAGCTTGCCGGTCGCCGAGGCGGTGATCCAGGCGTCGCGCATGTCCGCGCCGCCGAAGCAGATATTGGTAGTGATGAAGTCGGGCACCGCGAAATGCTCGAACGACCCATCGGGGTCGAAGGCGGTGATGCCGCCGTTGATGATGGTCGCGACGCAGACCTTGCCGCCGGCCTCCACCGCCAGGCTATCCAAGAGTTGGTAGCCGGGCAGGTTGCAGATCACGCGGCCGGGCTGGAAGCCCAGGTTGGCGACCTCGCCGGGGCCGGTGATATCGAAGGCCCAGAGCCGGCCGATATTGGTGTCGGCGGCATAGACCACGGTCTCATCCGGCGAGAGGCCGACGCCGTTGGGCGAGATGAGGTGGTCGCGCACCCGCACGATCTTCGAGCCGTCGGCCAGGGCATGGTAGAGCGCCCCGAACTTGCGCCCCTCGGGGGTGCCGCAGCCGTGGTCGGTGAACCAGAAGCCGCCTGACCTGTCGAAGACGATGTCGTTGGGCCCGATCAGCCGGCGCCCTTCGCAGGCGTCGTAGAGGGTGGCGAAGGCGCCGGTGTTCAGATCGACCCGCTGGATCATGCCGCCCTGGTGGGTCGGCGGCGTCGCGCCGGGGACGTTCATACCGTTGGTCTTCTGGAACTGGAAGGCGCCGCCGTTGTTGCAGACATAGACCGCGCCGTCCGGCCCGATCGCCGCGCCGTTGGGGCCGCCGCCCAGCTCGGCGATGATGCTGGTCCTGCCGTCCGGACCGACCCGGGTCAGGGTCTTGCGCTCGATCTCCACCAGCACCACCGAACCGTCCGCCATGGCGATCGGGCCTTCCGGAAACTGAAGGCCTTCGGCGACGAGTTTGAGATCGAGATCCATGGCCGTTACTCCCTGTGATTTTTTGAGGCATTATGTCGATCGAGCGTCCCGGACATAGCCATTGAACAAGCTCTACGACCACGACTTTTTTGCCTGGACCCAGGAACAGGCCGACGCGCTGAAGCGCCGCAGCGCCAATGCGCTCGACTGGGAAAACCTGCTTGAGGAGGTCGACGACTTGGGACGCGGCGAGCGGCGCGAGCTGCGCGGTCGCCTGATCGTATTGATCACCCATGTGCTCAAATGGGAGTTCCAGCCGGAGCAACGGTCGCGGAGCTGGATGGCGACGATTCGAATCCAGCAACGTGAATTGCAGCAGCTTCTCGGCGAAAGCCCGTCGCTAAGGGCCACGCTCGATCAGATCTGGACGAAGGCCTACGAAGACGCCCAGGAGGTCGCGGCGATCGAGACGGCCCTCCCCATCGATGATTTCAGACGGGCGCCACGGCTGAGCTTCGAGGCCGTCATCAGCTATCGAGCCGATCCGCCTTCAGGCTGACCTTCGCTCCAGGGTCCTGAAGACGAACGGGTGATCGTCGCCGTCGCCGGCGGGATGCGCTTCGCGACTGACCTCGACCCAGTGGCTTTCATCGAAGGGCGGCAGGCTTACGTCGCCAAGGACCTCGGCCTCCACCTCGGTCAGATAGATGCGGCCCGCCTTGGGCAGGGCGAGCGTGAAGAGGGCCGCGCCGCCGATCACCAGGACCTCGTCGGCCCCGTCCTCCTCGGCCTGCTCACGGGCGATCTGCACGGCCTCGGAGAAGTCTTCCGAGCGCACGGCGCCCTTCGGTTCGAACGAGCCGTCCCGGGTGAGCACGATATTGGTGCGGCCGGGCAGTGGCCGGCGCGGCAGGCTGTCCCAGGTCTTGCGCCCCATGATCACCGGCTTGCCGAGCGTCAGGGCCTTAAAATGGGCCAGGTCCGTCTTCAGCCGCCAGGGCAGGGCGCCGCCCTGGCCGATGACGCCGTTCCTGGCGCGCGCGAGGGGACCGAGAGTTAGCTGGACCGGCATGGAATGACCTCTACCATGCCCGGGCGCGAGAGGCGGGCGCCGATCATGTCGGGGGCCGAGGTCTGAAGCCTCAAACCGCGATCGGCGCGCTGATGGCCGGGTGGGGGTGATAGCCCTCGAGCTTGAAGTCCTCGTATTCGAAGGCGAACAGGTCGCTCTTCGGCGCCAGCTTCATGGTCGGGAAGGGCAGAGGCGTGCGTTCGAGCTGCTCGCGAGCCTGCTCGACATGGTTCAGATAGAGGTGGGTGTCGCCGAAGGTGTGCACGAACTCGCCGGGTTTCAGGCCGGTGACCTGCGCCACCATCAGGGTCAGCAGCGCGTAGCTGGCGATGTTGAACGGCACGCCCAGGAAGATGTCGCCTGAGCGCTGGTAGAGCTGGCAGGACAGCCGGCCGTCGGCGACGAAGAACTGGAACAGGCTATGGCAGGGCGGCAGCGCCATGTCGTCGATCTCGGCCGGGTTCCAGGCGGTGACGATGTGGCGGCGGCTGGTCGGGTCCTCGCGGATCTGGGCGACCACATTGGCGATCTGGTCGATAGTCCGACCGTCCGGCGCGGCCCAGGAGCGCCATTGCTTGCCGTAGACCGGGCCAAGCTCGCCGTCCTTGTCCGCCCATTCGTCCCAGATGCTGACGCCGCGCTCCTGTAGCCAGCGTACATTGGTCTCCCCGCGCAGATACCAGAGCAGCTCCAGGATGATCGACTTGCGGTGCAGCCTGCGGGTGGTCAGCAGGGGAAAGCCGCGCGCCAAGTCGAAACGGATCTGCCGCCCGAACACGCCAAGGGTCCCCGTGCCCGTGCGATCGTCGCGCCGGACGCCGTTGGCGAGGATGTCCGCCAGCAGGTCGAGATACTGTCGCTCGGGATGGACGGCGATGGCGGCGTGGACGTTCATGGGTGTCGTAGTCTGCGGCAGAATCGGCCGGCCGGCCACTGTTCGTGAGGCGCCTGATGCAGAAGCACGATCATGTCCGTGGTGATCTTCATTCGTCGTCCATGACGGCGACCTCGACGAAGCGCAGGCGAACGGCGTCGTCGAAGGCGTTGGATCGGTT
>DASQSO010000182.1:0-3100 GCA_035642335.1 Caulobacteraceae bacterium | reverse complement strand
TCGTTCCGTTCCGGAGCCTGGACCGGCCCCACCGCTGCTCTATTATCCGCTCATCCCGCGAAAGCCGGGACCCGGGGTTTTTGACACGAAGCACACGAAGAAGAGGAGGATTCCGCGCTCCGCAAACCGACTTTCTTTGTGTCCTTCGTGTGCTTTGCGCCCTTCGTGGTCGAACATTCGGCGTCGAAACGACCGCGAGGCCCCAGAAAAAGTCTGGGTCCCGTTTCGCGGAGATGAGGCGACTTGGGCTGGGCCGCGCGGCAGACCGATCCGCTGGCGAATTTCGGCGATCCCGCCCTAGGGATAGGGCCGGCTCCATTCGATAGCCGCGAGCGCGACGGCGACGGCCAGTTCGACGCAGACGATCATCAGGGACATCATGGCGCCTACTCGCAGAAGACGCGGACGCTGGCCTGGCCATCGTCGACGTCGACATTGAAGTCGCCGAGCTGTTCGATCAGCGACTCCAGGTTGTCCGGCTTGATCTGGCTGACATCGAGGGGGATGCCCTGCTCGCGCAGCGCCCGGTTGACCTCCTCGCGCGCCTGCGCCGGGATCAGCGCGCCCAGCCGCACGCCGGCGCGGAGCAGCTGCATCGGGATGCGGATGTTCACCTTGGCCGGTCCGTGGCCGAAGTCGCCGCCGGAATTGACCACCACGCGCAGGTATTTCGGCGATTTGCGGGCGGGGGCCGCATCGGCGGCGGCGCCGGAGCGGTCGCCGCCCAGAGCCGCGATCAGCCGTTCGGCCTCGTCGACATTGATCTTGCCGGCGGCCAGCAGATCCAGGATGCGCTTGCGGTCTTCACTCATGATCTGAAGTCTTCTTTTCAGACGACGCGAACCAGGACGGTGGCGTCCGGCGACGTGATTTCGATGTTCACCCCGGCCAGCGCCGCGAAGACGCTCACCAGGTTGCAGATGACGCGAAACGGGTTCAGCCGCGCGATCAGGCAGCCGATCGCGATCAGCGGCGACAGCGGAAGGCCGAGGACCGCCAGTAGCAGCCAGACCAGGAACAGCGGCAGCCACAGCCGGATGCGCCGGCCATGACGGGGCTCGACATGGACGATGGCGAAGACCGGGATCACCGGCCCCGCTCCAGCTCGCGGATGGCGGCCTGGGCGTCGATCTCGCCGCGCCGCAGCCGGTCGAGCACATCGCTCGACGGCGGCGCCGGATCGGTCTCGACGTAGGTCAGGCCGGCGGCGATGCGGTTGAGCCGGGCCTTGATGGTCGGGTAGCTGACCCCGAACACCTGCTCCATCTCCTTGATCGAGCCGTGGCCGCGCACGAAGGCGGCGACGAAGACCTGGTCCTCAGGCGCCAGCCGCGCCAGTTCGGGAAGCTCGAACGCCCCCTCGATGGCGATGTCCTTGCCCGCCAGCCGCACCCGCTCGACCACCAGGGCCGCGCCGCCGGTCAGCCGGGTCAATTCCTGCCATTCGCGCGGGGCCGAAGGTTCCGAAGCCATGAACGCCTCCTCAAGGCCGGCAAAACCTAGATCATGATTTTTAATTTTTCAAGGTACATAAATTGATTTTCTTAATTTCGCAGAACCATCGCCCCGCCCCAGCGGGGAGAGGGCGGGGTGAGGGGTCTTTGCAGCCGGGGATTTTCCGGAAAATCAGCGGCGGCGGCCTCTTCGACCTCTGCTATCGCCGACATGTTCTGGGTCAGGTCGACCTGACCCAGAACATCGTCAAATCCGTCCACCTTGTCTCCGGTCTAAACAGGGAGAAGGATCGGATGGCGTGGGCCGAAGCGTTTCCATGACTCAGGGCGGCGCGCCAAGCTGAGCGGACGATACGTCAGGCGGCGCTCTGGTGCATGGCCCTGATCGGCGGCTCGGCGGCCGCCTCGTCGATCAGCGCCTGGCTGAGGGCGCGCAGCGGCGGCCAGCCGCTGTCGCGCGCGCGGTAGACCAGGTACCAGCCGCTCTTGGCGGCCATCGGCGCGGCGTCGAAGGCCGTCATCAGCCGTCCCGAGGCGACGTAAGGATCGACCAGGTGGGCGCCGCCGAGCGCCAGGCCCATGCCGGCGGCGGCGGCCTCATAGAGCACCTGCGCATTGTCGAAGACCTTGGCGCGCCTCGGCCTATAGCCGGCGAGGCCGACCGACCTGAACCAATCGTCCCAGAGCCCGAGCACCGGCGCCAGGTCGAGGATGGTGAAGCGGTCGAGCGCCTCGGCGGTGGCCTGCCGCGACGGCGGCATCAGGTCGGGCGCGCACACCGGCGCGACCTCGACATCGAGCAGCCGCTCGCAGATCAGGCCCGGCCAGCCGCCCTCGCCGAAGCGCAGGCCGGCATGGACGTCGGCGATCGAAAAGTCGACCAGGTCGGCGGTGGTCTCCAGCTCGACATCGATGTCGGGCCGAAGCCGCCGGAACCGCGCCAGCCGCGGCATCAGCCAGGACGAGGCGAAGGACGGCACCGCCGACAGCCGCACCACCTTGCCGCCGCGATTCCGGCCGAGATCCTCGGAGGCGGCGTGGATGCGGTCGACCGCCTCGCCGACGCTGGCCAGATAGCGCGCCCCGGCCGGGGTCAGCTCGATGCGCCGGTTATGCCGCCGGAACAGATCGACGCCCAGGTCGAGCTCCAGGTCGGAAACCCGCCGGCTGACCGCCGAGGTGGTCAGCCCCAGCGACTTGGCCGCATTGGTCAGGCTAAGCGCGCGGGCCGTCACGACGAAGGTCTCGACCGCGCGCAGCGAGACGCGGCGGCTCATGCTGGCCGCCCCGGCCGCCCGGCCTTCGGTTGAGCGCTACGCAAGCGAACCGTCCAAAACGGAAATTGCACGATCGAACGTAGTGTTTAGAAACTGACCATCAAGACAGCAGCGCTTGGAATCGTGCGGATTCGTACGCGGCGCCCAGGTCGCCGAACATGGAGAAGACTAAAATGCGTATCAGTGCAGCCATCGCCGCGACGGCGATCCTGGTCCTTACGGCCGGCGCCGCCCATGCCGACGTCCAGAAATTCCGCGCCAATCTCAACGGCGTTTCCGAGGCGCCGGCCAACACCGCCGCCGGCAAGGGCGTCATCACGGCCATTTTCGACACCGACACCGCCGAGCTGGACTACACCGTGACCTATT
>DASQSO010000181.1:0-2490 GCA_035642335.1 Caulobacteraceae bacterium | reverse complement strand
CGCGGGAGATGACTCACGTCCCATTTCCTGCACAATTTGATCGCGACACAGGGAGAGACCAGATGACGGACCAATCGTCGAACGCGCCGGCCGAGACAATGACGGCGCCCGGCGCCGCGAGCGAGCCGCCGGCGGTGCGGGGGTTGCGGGTGGAGACGGTCGCCGAAGGGGCGAGCGAGGTCTTCGCGCCCATGCGCGATCGGATGAAGCTTGCCGGCAACCTTTACCTGCCGGAGGGCGAGGGGCCGTTCCCATCCATCGTCACCCGCACGCCCTACGGCAAGGACACGATGGAGCTTTTCTCCAACCCGCGCGCCGCGCGGAAATACACCAGGGCCGGCTATGCCTATCTGGTGCAGGACACGCGCGGGAAAGGACGCTCGGAAGGGCACTACGGCGGCTTCTCCGACGACCGCAACGACGGCTACGACACCATCGAGTGGATGGCCCGGCAGAGCTGGTGCAACGGCAAGATCGGCATCACCGGCGCCTCGGCCATGGGGATCACCACCAACATGGCGGCGATCGCCAATCCGCCGCATCTCGTCGCCGCCTTTGTCCTCGTCGCCGGCAACGACACCGCCTTCGTCGGCGGCGCCTTCAAGCACCGCGACATGGGCGACTGGAACCGCGGTCAGGGCGTGGGCGAGGAGCGCATCCGCTCGGGCGCCGCCAGCTATGTCGCCACCGCGCTCTCGGTCACCGGCGACGTGCTGCACAACGCGGGCTTCATCCACATCCCGATGTACAATTACGGCGGCTGGTACGACCTGTTCAGCGTCGGCAATGTGCGCAACTTCCAGCACCTGCAGAACCAGGGCAGCCGCGGCGCGCGCGGCGCCCAGAAGCTGGAGATGGGCCCGTTCGGCCACGGCGAGATCGCCGGCGATCTCGCCTACCCCAACGGCTCCCAGCTCATGGGCGGCGCCACCGATGAGATCCGCTGGTTCGATCACTGGCTGAAGGGCGTCGACAACGGCATCATGGATGAGCCGCCGGTGCGGGTGTACATGATGGCCTCGGCGCGCAGGGGGGCGCTCTCGCCCAAGAACCGCTGGATCCGGTTCGCCAACTGGCCGCCTGCGCCGCATTTGGTCGACTATTACCTGGGCGAGGACGGCGGCCTGTCGCGGACGGCGCCAAGCGAGGCTCATGCCGCGCGCGCCTACGACTTCGACCCGACCGATCCGGTTCCCACCCATGGCGGCTCGAACCTGACCTTCGAAAAGGGGCCCATGGACCAACGGCCGATCGGAGAGCGGCAGGACTATCTGCGGTTCCAGACGCCCGTCCTGGAGAACGATGTGGCCATCGCGGGCCCGGTCAGCATGGAGCTCTGGGCGTCGACCGACGGTCTGGACACCGACTTCATGGTCAAGCTCGTCGACGTCTATCCGGACGGATACGAGGCCATCGTGCTCGATAGCGCGCTACGCACCCGCTACCGCCATGGCCGCGGCCGCGACGACGTCGCCATGATGACGCCCGGCGCACCGGAGAAGCTCGTGCTCGACCTCTGGGACACCGCGATCACCTTCGAGGCGGGTCACCGCATCGCCGTGCACGTCACCAGCTCGAACGCGCCGCGGTTCGACGTCAATCCCAACACCGGCGAACTGCCCGGGCGGGCCGTCGAAACCCGGGTGGCGCGCAACGCGGTCTACTGCGACGTGGCCCACCCGAGCGCCATCCGCCTGCCGGTCATCTATCCCGACGGCTAGCTGCCCGGGCCGCCGCGGCGACCTCGGACCATAGTCCGGTTGCGGCCCCTGGCGTCCTTGCCTAAGAGCGGAGCCATGCCGCGCCCCGCCGCCCTGAAACTCGCTCTGATCGGCGCCGGACGCATGGGCGCGATCCACGGCCGCGACGCCGCCGCCCATCCACGCTTGAATCTGGCCTATCTGATCGAGACCCGCTCCGACGGCGCCAGGACCCTGGCCGCCGAACTCGGCTGCGGCGTGGCGACCTTTGCCAAGGCCCTTGCCGACCCAGAGCTGGCCGGGGTCATCATCGCCAGCGCCACCGACACCCACCTGGACTTCGCCCTCGCCTGCTTGGCCGCCGGCAAGGCGGTGTTCTGCGAAAAGCCGCTGGATCTGGACCTCGCCCGGTTGCGCGCCGAGGCGTCGGCGTTCAAGGTCGCGACGGTGCCGCTCTATGTCGGCTTCAACCGCCGTTTCGACCCGCACTTCCAGGCGCTGAAGACTGAAATCAGCTCTGGCGCGATCGGGACCCTGGAGAGCCTGCAGATCGTCAACCACGACCCGGCCCCGCCGCCGCCGTCCTTCATCCCGGCCAGCGGCGGCCTGTTCCGCGACTTCACGATCCACGATTTCGACACCGCCCGCTGGCTGCTGGGCGAAGAGCCGGTCTCGGTGTTCGCCTGGGCCGGCTGCCTGGTCGATCCGGCCATCGGCGCGGCCGGTGACGTGGACACCGCCCGCATTGTGCTGCGCACCGCCTCGGGCCAGCTCTGCGCCATCAGCAACA
>DASQSO010000180.1:0-3378 GCA_035642335.1 Caulobacteraceae bacterium | reverse complement strand
GACGCGGCGGAGGCGTTGTTCGTCCCTAAATACCGGCTTCCGCCCTCGCCCGCAACGCGCTGGCGACGCCTTGGCGCCGCACCCAGGTTCAGAAGAACGCAAACGCCCTGATCTCGATGCTCTCGCGTGGCGGGGCGCTCGGTGGAGTTTCGGGATCGTCGAAGGAGGTGTGTCCGCCCCAGCGGGCGCGGCCGTCGGTTTCAGAGTCGTAGACCTTGAAGACCAGGGCCTCGTCGCGGCGCATGCGCGGAAACCACGTCCAGCGATGGGCGGGGTTGTATTTGAACTGGTAGATCTCGCCGACGCGGTCGGGGAAGCGGCGCTCGGCGGGGATGAAGTCCCGGGCCGCCAGACTGCGCGCGTCGGCGATGGCCAGAGGGTTGCGTTCGATCGGGGTGTTGATCGCGCGCCAGACCTGGATGATGGCCATGCGATTTTGCAAAAGCGCCTCGGCCTCGTCGGGCAGCAAGTCGCGCAGGCGCTGGGGGCCGGACCAGTCGGTATAGTCGTTGTGGACCGACCTGACCGGCTCGCGGATCTTGCGCGTCGTGCGCTCGGCCTCGTCGCTGGTGCGCAGGGTGTGATCGAAGACGTGGACCCGCCTGGCCCCGCCGCGCTCGGCGATCAAGCGCTGCATTTCCGGGTAGTAGACAGCCTTCAGCTCTTCGGGGTCGTAAAAGTCGCGGACCCTGGTGGGGTGATCGGCAAGTTCGAAGCCGGCCTCGTCAAGGCGCCAGCTGTCGCGGAAGGGCCGGCCGTCGCGGATGGAGACCACCTGGGCGTCGACCTTGCCAGTGTGCTTGATCACCCGTACGTCGCCGCCGCCGGTCTCGTTCACCGGTTTGACCCCGGTGTCGACCAGGTAGTTGAGGCTGGCTTCGACGGTCCGGGCCTCGATCGTCTCAATGGCGATGGGCATGGCGATCTCCCGCTGGGTGTGAGGGAGAAGATAGGCGATCCTCCCCCGTTGTGGGAGGGTCAGCCCATCGACCGCTTTTGCGCCAGGGCGCAGACGCTGGAGGAGCCGATCGGGCCCTGTTCATCGTAGAGCCAGCATTCGCCGATGGCGACGCCAGCCGTGGCCTGGTGGTTGACCACCTGGAGGCCCACCCACTCGGTGACCGGCAAGCGGCTCAAATAGAGCGTCACGTCGCTGTTGATATAGCCAAGGCCCTTGTCGCCGGAATTGGCGAAGGGGCTGGCGAAGTCGGCCGTCAGGGCGACGCGGCTGAACGGCGTCAAGGGCTCGCCGCCGATCAGTTCGCGCACCTCGCTCATCCACATCTCGCGCCGGGCGCCGGCCTGGCCGAAGCCGCCGGAGATCGGCCGCGTCGTCCACATGCCGCCCATGCCGCCGCGGCGGTCCTCCGGCTGGGGGATGTCGGCCGGTCTCGGCGCGTCCCAGTTGGGCGGCGACCAGACGTTGCCATCGGGGTTCTGGGTGCGCCGGAGCAGCTGGCAGGTCGCCCTGGCCATGCTGGTCCCGGCGGAAAAGAACTCCGCGTCGATCACCTTGATGCGGCCGCCGTCGCGGACCACGTGGGTCCTGACCTCCACCGGTGACAGATCCGGCAGCCGGTACATGTCGACGGTCAGGCGGGCTGGGATGAAGTCAGGGTCGGTGACCAGCCGCTCGATCTCGCGGCCGAGCAAGCCGACGACCACGCGCCCGTGCAGCGACTTGGGATCCCACGGGCCGCGGCTGACGGAGGTGGGGAAGAAACGCCCGCCATCGCGGGTGAAGAAGGGTTCGGTGCTCATGGGCTGGCGACCATGCCGGATTCGGCGGCGCCGTGCGAGACATCGACGGACTCCTCGCCGTTACACCGGCAGCATGCGCCGGTTGGCGGCATCAAGGCGGAAGCTCACCTGCTGAACGCCGGCGCCGAGCAGCGGCCAGACCTCCGCGCCGACAGTCGGCTGACCCGCCGACCGTGTCAGCCCATCGAGACCGAAATGGCCCAGCACCTCGCCGACCCGATTCAGCATGACCGGGTTGAGGTCGGCCGGACGCCCAGTGGCCCGATATTCGCCGGAAAGGCGCATGTCGACGTCATTGGCGGCGAGCATGACCACGGTGGCGGCGCCCACGATGTTGAGCGAGCCACAATCGGTTTCCGGCTGGGTCAGAAAGGCCCTTGCCAGCGGCTGCGCCACGATCAGGCGGTCGCCGCCGAGCAGTTCGCCCAGCAGGCCCGACAGCTCGGCCTCGCTCATCCAAGCGGGACGGTGGGTATAGGCGGCATGGAGCAGCCCCGATTGCACGATCGCGGTCTGAAGTTCGTAACGCACCAGCGCGCTGGCGGTCCCGATGACATGGCACAGAAACGGGCGGCCGTCGGGCCGGTACACCCCATCGAACATGATGGTGGCAAGATCGCAGGCCCGCTCCAGGCCACGAACGTCATCGTCGCCATAGCCGCGCCCGATCGCTTGCTCCCTCAGCGAATAGCGACTCTGCGCCAGATCCTCGCGTGTCATGGGCTGGTCAAGGTCGGTCCCGGCCGATCCCGGTCGCCGCAGCTCCACCTCCCGCAGCCGTGCGGCGCCATAGCCGACCATGGGGTCGATCACCCCGGCGCGGTCGGCGATAGGCCACTTACGCGCGAAGGCGGAAAGGCTCCGATCGCAAGCCTCGACGTCCCAGCGGCGCCTGAAAAACGCCATGTCGCTCAAGGGCCGGGGCTCGAACGCCACGTAGGTCACTCGGGCCGCCGGTTCGAGCACCACGTCCATGCCTTGCTCGCGCGCGAACAGAGCCAGATCGAGATGTTCGTGCACCAGGAGCACGTCGTCGGAAATGGCGCCCGGACGGCTCAGCAACTCCATCCGGCCAAGCACGTAGTGGTACTCCGGGTAGCCGACCTTTTCGCGCGTCAATCCCGCCGCCCGTTCCAGCGGCTCGCCCTGCAGACGGTGACCTTCGTCGATCAGGCCATGAGCGGGTGGCGACGCCCAGGCGAACATGCCTCCCGCCATGTGGATCGTCGGCGTCCGGCCGTCGCCGGCCTGCAGGTAGATCGGGCAGACCAGCCCTGCCCCGGTTTCCTCGGCACAGATCACCAGCTTCTCCAGGCAACCGGGCTCGACCAGGGTGTCGTTATCGACAAAAGCCACGTACCTAGTCTTGATCTCACCCAGCACGGATTTTCGCGCCGCGGACGGCGCCGTCCAGCCCTCGTGATGCACGACCCTGAAATTCCGCGACGCGGCGTGCCTTTCGATGGCGGCCCGCGTCTTGGGCGGCGCTGCGAAATCGACATAAATCAGGTCGAACGGAATGCGGTCGTCTGCCAGCACGCTCAGCAACGACCTCTCGGCTATGAAATGCCCCTCCCGGGGAGAGATCACGACGGTAACGATCGGCTCGCCGGGGCG
>DASQSO010000179.1:0-3776 GCA_035642335.1 Caulobacteraceae bacterium | reverse complement strand
GCCATGTCGCCCTCGGCAACCTGGGCCTCCAACTCGACCATGCCGTCGCGGGCCATGGTGAACATCGGACTGGTCCCGCCGCCGGCGATGTCGCCGGGGCGGACGTTGCGCGTCAACACAAGGCCGGCCACCGGAGCGCGGATGACCATCCGCTGGTCGCGGGTCTGCAGGTCGCGCAGCACGGCGATCTGGGCGTCGAGCGCGGCGTGGGCGCTGCGGGCCTGGAAGCGGCGCTGATCGATCTGTTCGGTGGAGATGATCCCCTCCTTGTCGAGCCCCTGGACGTCCTTGGCCTGGAGATCGGCCTGATCGGCGGCGACCTTCTGCTGGTCGACCTGGGCCTCGGCCTGGGCGACCTGCGAGCGTAGCAGGGTATCGTCGAGCTGGGCCAGCGGCTGACCCTGTTTCACATAGGCGTCGGCTTCGACAAACACCTTCATGACACGAAACCCGTTGAGCAACTGCTCGGCGTTGACCGCGGCCTCCTCGCGCGAGATCAGCACGCCGGAGGTCTCGAGCCCGCCCGTCAGGGGCCGCGGCTCGACCATGGCCACGCGCACCGTGCGCACGCCGACCGGCGGGCCCGCGGGGGGGGGCGGCTTCGAACAGGCCGCGAGCGCCGCCGTCAGCGCAAGCGCTGCTGATATCCGTATAGACGAAGTCCTCATCGGGCGGCCTGTTGCGTCGGCGCGGGGCCGGGCGTCCAGCCGCCGCCAAGGGCCTTGAAGGCCGTCACCGAACGCCGGAGCGCTTGCACCTCGGCGCTGGTGAGCGCGGCCCGCGTCGCCCGCCAAGTCTGTTCGGCGGAAAGGGTCGAGGTCAAATCGTCGATCCCGTAGGCATAGCGTTTGCGTGCCGCATCATAGGCCGACCTCGCCTGGGCCTCGCCAGCGGTGAGGACCTTCACACGCTGCTCATCGGCCGAAAGCTGCACCAGAGCGTTCTCCGATTCGCCATAGGCCGTCTGCACCGCCTTCTCATAGGCGATCACCGCCTCGTCGGCCTGGGCGCCCCTGGACCGGATCACCGTCTTCAGGCGCGGCAGATCCAAGACGGGTTGGACCAAGCCAAAGCCGATCGACCAAACGTCGTTGGTCAGCGAGGCGCCGAACAGCGGCTCGGAGTTCAGGCCGACGCCGGGCGACAGGGTGAATTTGGGAAACAGCGCCAGCTCGTCCAGCTTGAGCTGGCCGGTGGCCGAGCGAATCTGCTGCGCCGCCTCGCGCACATCGGGCCGGCGGGCCAGAAGCTCGCTCGGCACCGTCACCGGCAGGGCGGGCGGCGTCCCGGCCTCGGCGTCCGCCGGCAAGGTCGCCAGCGGCTCCGCGCCCTTGCCGACCAGGACCAGCAGAGTGCGGCGGGCGGCGTGCAGCTGGCCCTCCAGATCGGTGGCCTCGGCGGTGCTCTGCGCGGCCGTCGCCGCGGCCTGATCGGCGTCGGCGCCGGAGCCCAGGCCGTGGTCGGCCTTCTTGCGGGCTATGTCGGCGAGCTGTTCATCGATCCTGTTGGCTTCGCGGGCGTCGTCGAGCTGAATCGCCAGGCCGCGGGCCTGAAACAGCTGGTCGGCGACGCTGGCCTCGAGCTCGGTGGCGGCGGTCGCCTCGTCCAGCCGCGCCGCGGCCAGGTCGGCGTTGGCCTTGCCACGCGCTGCGCGCTGGCGGCCGAACACATCGATCTCCCAGCTCACATCGAAATTGGCCAGGTCGTTCTGGGTCGAGCCCGGGTTGGTGAACGAGATCGGCGGCACCCCCGGGATGCCCAGATTGACCGGCGCCGGCCCGGCGAGGATGTTGGTATAGGTCTCGGTAACCGAGCCCTGGAAGGCGCCTTGCGGGCGATAGGAGGCCAGGGCGCCGGCGCGGACGGCGCGCGCGTCCTCCAGCTTGGCGTAGGCGGTGCGCGCGTCGGGCGCGTTGACCAGGGCCAGATGGATCAGGCTCTCCAGTTGCGGGTCGTTATAGGCGGTCCACCAATGATCGAGCGGCGCGCCCGGCTTAGTGACGTCGACGGGAGCCTCGAAGGCCGCCGGCAGATGGGTGTCCGGCTTTGGCACGGCCGGGCCAAGCGCGCAGCCCGCCAGCAGCGGCAGAAGCATGAGCGGCGTAAGGCGAAGGCGCATCAAAAGACTCGTCAATTCCCGAAAAAGGCCGGCGCGGCCGCTCAGCCCGAACGACACCCCGCATCCCCGCGTTATCGCTGAGGTAGCCGGGTCGGCGTCAATTTACCCGTTAAGAATAAGTCATCCGGACAGTTAGGCGCGAAAATATTTACGTCGTGTCTATGCGACCACGCCCCTTTGAAAGAGAAAACGACGCTATTTTAGGCGGTCAAACGGCGAAGGTGAACCTTGATAATGAAAAAGCGCGGCGACATTCGCATCGGGGTCGGCGGCTGGACCTTCGCCCCGTGGCGCGGCGTCTTCTATCCAGACGACCTGACCCAGAAGGATGAACTCGGCTATATGAGCCGGCGGATGAGCGCCATCGAGGTCAACGCAACCTATTACGGCTCACAAAAACCGGCCAGCTATCGCAAGTGGGCCCAGGAAACGCCGGACGACTTCATCTTCACGCTGAAGGGCTCGCGCTTCACCACCAACCGCCGGGCGCTGGCCGAGGCGGGCGAGTCCATCGACCGGTTCTTCGACCAAGGCCTGACCGAACTGGGGCCCAAACTTGGCCCGATCCTGTGGCAGTTCGCCCCAACCAAGACGCTCGACGAGGCCGATTTCGAGGCCTTCCTCGAACTCCTGCCGAAGACGCGCGACGGGCTGTCGATCCGCCACTGTGTCGAGGTGCGCAACGACAGCTTCCGCACGCCAGCCTTCGCCGCGCTCTTACGCAAGTACAAGGTTCCGGTCGTCTTCGCTGACCACGGCGCCTATCCCGCCCTGGCCGACGTCACCGGCGACTTCGTCTATGCCCGCCTGCAAACCGGCTCCGACGAGGTCGAGACCGCCTATACGCCGGCCGCGCTGGACCGCTGGGCGGCGCGGCTGGTCGACTGGGCCAAAGGCGGTCGACCCACCGACCTGCCGGCGGCCGATCCTCAAGCCAAGCCCGACGGCAAGCCCCGCGACGTCTTCGCCTTCATCATCCACGAGGGCAAGGTGCGGGCCCCGGCGGGAGCCATGGCGCTTATTGAGCGTTGCGATTAAACAGACGGGGTGACAAGTTAATCTTGGGTGCAACTGGAGGCGTCCGATATGCGAAAAATCGTTTTTGGTCTGATTGTGGCGTCGCTGCTGGCGGCTGCGGCGCCGTGCGGCGCCGCAGCCCAGAGCTGCTTCTACCCAAACCAGTGGAAAAGCTGGAAAGCGCCTGACGATCACACGATCTATCTGAAAGTCGACACCCGGGTGTTTCGATTGGATATCGGCGGCTCGTGCCCGAGCTTGCTCACGGGCGGCCAATTGATCCCCCGCACCGACAGCACCGAAAGCACCCAGCTATGCTCGGCGATCAACTGGGATTTGCACGTTCGCAACGGCGGCATCTTGACGCGGTGCATCGTCAGCAACATGACCCAGCTGACGCCGGATCAGGTGAATGCGTTACCCCAGGCGGCGCGGCCCTGAAGCGAAGCCCGACCCAGCCGGACGTCCAGGCGCAACGGCGCTGATCGCGCGTAGCGCCGCCAACACGGCAACGGAGCTAGGGCTGGTGGGCGGCAGCGGACTTGTAGAACGACTCTTCCCAGGCGCGCAGCTTGCGGGTGGCGTCGGCGGCGAAGGGGCGCGCCAGGCGAAGGCCGGTCCGATTAATCCGTGACAGCAG
>DASQSO010000178.1:0-6558 GCA_035642335.1 Caulobacteraceae bacterium | reverse complement strand
TCGGCGCTTGTCGGCTGGCCTGGCGCCTCACCGTCGGGGCGGTTGTTGATCACCAGCTTGAACCCTTGCGCGGCGGCGCGCGGCAGGTCCTCCAGATCGATCTGCGGCGCCACCGAGAAGCCCTCGGTCACCTTGCGAAATTCAGCCATCGAACCCTCCACGCGCCGGCCCAGGTCGACCGTTTGACAACATCGGGCGCGGATGGAAGTTTCGCAACCGCGCCGGCGGCTTATCTCCGGCCAGGCGGGCCCTCCATGCTGCGGTTTTTTCTTCGTCGGCTGCTCGTCGCCATCCCGACTCTGTTCCTGGTTATCACCATCGCCTTCTTCATGATGCGCGCCGCGCCCGGCAGCCCGTTCGAGACTTCGCGCAAGCTGCCGCCGGAAATCCTGGCCCATGTCGAGGCCAAGTTCGGCCTGAACCGGCCGCTGGGAGTCCAGTATGTCAGCTACCTGGCCGGGGTCGCCCACGGCGATTTCGGCCCGTCGATGAAATACCAGGACAAGAGCGTCCTTGAGATCGTGCGCGAGGGCTTCCCCACCAGCCTGACCATCGGCCTGTCGGCTCTGATCCTGGCCAGCCTGGTCGGCGTCACCCTGGGCGTGCTGGCGGCGCTCAGACAGAACCATTCCTTGGACTATTCGGTGATGGGGATCGCCATATTGGGCGTCTGCATCCCCTCCTTCGTCGCCGCGCCGCTGCTGCGCCAGGTCTTCGCCTCCGATCTGGGCTGGGCGCCGACCGGAGGGCTGAACGGGCCGATCAGCTTGATGCTGCCGGTCATCGTGCTGGCTTTGCCGCAGGTGGCGATCATTTCGCGCCTGACCCGCGCCGGGATGATCGAGGTGCTACATTCCAACTATATCCGCACCGCGCGCGCCAAGGGGCTTTCGGAGAGCACGGTGGTGTTCCGCCACGCGCTCAGGGCCGCGCTGGCGCCGCTGGTGGCCTATCTCGGCCCGGCCTGCGCCGGCCTGATCACCGGCTCGCTGGTGGTGGAGAAGATCTTCAACCTGCCGGGTCTCGGCAAGAGCTTCGTCATCGGCGCGCTGCAGCGGGACTACACCCTGGTGATGGGGGTCCTGATCCTCTACGCCGGCCTGATCATCGCCCTGAACCTGGCTGGCGACATGCTGCTGGCGGTGCTGGATCCCCGGGTGCGGTTGTCATGAGCGGCCTTTCCCTCGCGCCGCAGCCGCAACGCAACGCCCAGGCGCTGGAAGGAGCGGCGGTGAAGGGCCGCAGCCTGTGGGACGACGCGCGCCGGCGGCTGTTCCGCAACCGCGCCGCTGTGGCCAGCATGATCCTGCTCGGCCTCTTCTTAGCCGCTGCCGTCATCGGCCCCTACCTCACCCCCGACCACTACGACACCATCAACAAGAACGACGTCTGGGACCCGCCGCTGACCAACGGCCACCTGCTCGGCGCCGATTCTCTCGGCCGCGACCTGCTGGCGCGGCTGCTGATCGGCCTGCGCGTCTCCCTGGCCATCGGAGTGGTGGCGACCGCCGTCTCGCTGGTGATCGGCGTCACCTGGGGCGCGACCGCCGGCTTCCTCGGCGGGGCGGTGGACGAGCTGATGATGCGCTTCGTCGACGTGCTCTACACCCTGCCCTTCATCTTCTTCGTCATCCTGTTGATGGTCACCTTCGGACGGCACTTCCTGCTGATCTTCCTGGCCATCGGCTGCGTCGAGTGGCTGACCATGAGCCGGATCGTCCGCGGCCAGACCCTGTCGCTGAAGCAGAAGGAGTTCGTCGAGGCGGCGCGGGCGGCGGGCCTTTCGACGCCAGCCATCATCGGCCGCCACATCGTGCCCAACCTGCTGGGCCCGGTGGTGGTCTACGCCACCCTGACCATTCCCGGGGTGATCCTGCTGGAAAGCTTCCTGAGCTTCCTCGGCATGGGGGTGCAGGAGCCGCTGACCTCGCTGGGCACTCTGATCTCCAACGGCGCCGAGGAGATGGACCTGGCGCCGTGGCTGTTGATCTTTCCGTCGCTGGTGATGGTGCTGACCTTGGCGGCCTTCAACTTCATCGGCGACGGCCTGCGCGACGCCATCGACCCGAAGGACCGCTGAGGGTGCGCGGCATGCTCCACATCCTCATAGCCCTTGGGCTCGCGGCTGGGCTCGCCGCCTGCGGGCCGCGGAAGGCCATCCGCGCGCCCTGCCCGCCCGGCAAGGTCTGCCTGGAATTCGGCAACGGCTCCGAGCCGGTCTCGCTCGACCCGCCGAAGACCACCGGCACCTGGGAGGATCGGGTGATGGGCGAAATGCTGATCGGCCTGACCCAGGATGACGCCGCCGGCCGGCCCATCCCCGGCATGGCCACCAGCTGGGAGACCAGCCCCGACGGCAAGGTCTGGACCTTCCATCTGCGCAAGGCGGTATGGTCGGACGGGGTCCCGGTCACAGCCGGCGACTTCGTCTTCGCGCTGCGCCGGCTGATGGACCCAGCCACCGCCTCGCAATACGCCTACCTCTTGTTCTTCATCAAAAACGCGGGAGACGTGAACGCCGGCAAGCTGCCACTGACCGCCCTTGGCGCGCGCGCCGTCGATGACCACACCCTCGAACTTACTCTCGATCACCCGGCGCCCTACCTGCTGGAGATCGCCAAGCACCAGACCATGTACCCCGTCCCCGAGCACATGGTGAAAAAGTGGGGCGACCGCTGGACCGACCCTGGCCACTATGTCGCTAACGGCCCCTACAGGCTGGTCTCCTGGAAGCTGGGCGACCGCATCACCCTTAAGAAAAATCCGCTCTATTGGGAGGCCAAATCGGTCTGTATCGACCAGATCAACTTCTATCCGACCACGGATCCGATCGCGGCCGAGCGGCGGGTGCGGCGCGGCGAACTGGACCTTAACACGGATATCCAATCCAACCGGGTAGCCTATCTGCGGCGGACGGACCAGATGCCGGACTATGTGCATGTGTCGCCCTACCTCGGCGTCGCCTATCTGGTGTTCAACACCCATGAGCCGGCCCTGGCCGACCGCCGCGTGCGCCTGGCTCTGGATATGAGCGTCGACCGCGAATTCATCACCGGCAAGCTCGACCGCGACGGGCGCGCCCCCGCCTATACCTTCGTGCCGCCGGGGGTGGCCAACTACCAGAAGGTGACGCCGCCGGTCTGGTCCACCTGGCCGCTGGAACGGCGGCAGGCGGCGGCGCGGGCGCTGCTGGCCGAGGCCGGTTATGGCCCCGGCCATCCGCTGAAGCTGGAATACAAGCATGCCAACAGCCCCGAATCGATGCTGACGGCGCCGGCCATCCAGTCGGACTGGAAGGCCGTAGGCGTGGAGATCACCCTGGCCGAGGAAGAAGGCCAGATCGCCTACCAGGACCTGGGCGTGCGGAATTTCCAGGTCGGAACCGCATCGTGGGTCGCCGACTATGACGACGCCACAAGCTTCCTGGAGCTGATGCAGTCCAAGACCGGGGCGCAGAACTACGGCGACTACAACAATCCGGCCTATGACGCCTTGCTGGCCAAGGCCGACAACGAACCGGACGCCAAGGTCCGCGCCGGCTATCTCGAGCAGGCCGAACGGATCATGCTGGCCGACGCCACGGTAGCGCCGATCTCGTTCTTGGTGACCAAAAACCTGGTCAGCCCGAAGATCAGCGGCTGGGTCGACAATGTCACCGACTGGCACCGAGTGCGGTTCATGTGCTTCAAAAAATAGCTCCCTCGCCCCCGCTCTTCGCGGGGGAGAGGGTTCTTTTAAAACCGCGGCAACGGCGCCAGCAGGTTTTCGCCTTGGCTGTGCAGTCTTGCGGACGAGAGCTCGTCGATCAGCCCGCGGGCGCGGGGGTCGTTGAGCAATTCCGCCGCCGCCGACAGGGTGTGCAGCGAGCTCTGGGTGACCCCGAAGGCGTGCTGGATGGCTTCGAAGGGCGAACGGCGGGCGGTGACGGCCTTCAGCCGCACCTCCTGGTTGCCCAAGCCGGCCAGGACCTTGGCCTTGTCCACCGCCTGGTAGAAGCCGCCAAGCTCATCGATCAGGCCGAGGTCCTTGGCCTGGGCGCCGGTCCAGACCCGGCCGCGAGCGATCTGCTGCACCCGGTCGGGGCTGAGATGGCGGCCATTGGCGACGCGCTGCACGAAACCGGCATAGACCCGGTCGATCGCGCCGGCGAAGGCGGCCCGTTGCCGCGGGGTGAACTCGGCCGACGGGCTGTCGGCGTCGGCGTACTGGCCGCCGACGCTTAAGTCCCGCATGTCGACGCCGAACTTGGCCAGGGCCGGGCCGAGCACCAGCTTGCCGCCGAACACGCCGATCGAACCGGTCAGGGTTGTCGGTTCGGCGACGATGGCCGAGGCCTCCGAGGCGATCCAGTAGCCGCCCGAGGCGCCATAGGTTCCCATGGAGACCACCACCGGCTTGACCGCCTTGGCCGCGCGGACGGCGGCGAGGATCTCCTCCGAGGCGGTGTCCGAGCCGCCCGGTGAGGACTCGCGGAAGACGATGGCTTTCACCGACGTATCCTGGGCGGCGGCGTAGAGGGCGTCGGCGACGTCGTCGGCGTCGATGTTCTGCGAGCCGACTCCGGCGCGGGGCGGACCGGTGACGATGTCGCCCTCGGCCGAGACCACCGCGATCACCGGCGCGCCCGCCCCGCCGCCCGCGCCCGGTGCGTAGTCGCCAATGTCGACCAGCCGCGAGCCGTCGCCGGCGCGGTTCAGCACCGCCTGTTCGGCCTCGCGCACCTGGCCGAGCTGGTCGATCAGCCCCTTGGCCTTGGCGTCGGCGGCATCGTAGGGACCGGCCTCGATCAGGGCCTTCAGCGCCTGGGGACTGGTCTTGCGGTCGGCGGCGGCGGCGGCGATGGCGCTGTCATAGACCGAGCCCATCCAGGACAGGTCGGACTCGCGGTGGGCTGCGGTATAGTCGTCATAGAGGTAGCCGTTGACCGCGGTCTTGTACTCGTACCGCTGCTCGAAATCGGCCTTCACCCCATACTTGTCGAACAATCGCTTGAAGAAGAGGCCCTGGCTGGCGATGCCGGTCGCCTGGAACGGCGCGCCCGGCTGCATCCAGAATTGGTCCGCCGCCGCCCCCAGCATATAGGTCGAGGTGACGATGCCGCTCGAATACAGGCCCTGGCTGAACGCGTAGACCGGCTTGCCCGCGGCGCGGAAGGCGCGGATGGCCAGGCGCAGCTCGTCAGCCTCGCCCGGCTCGATGCCGGCGTCGGGCAGGCGCACGAACAGCGCCTTGACCCGGTCGTCGCTCTGCGCCCGGTGCAGGGTCTGGACGATGCGCATCACCGATGGGGTGTGCTGGCCGAAGAGGCTCAGCAGACTGGCCGGCTCCTGGTCGGTGACGCCGCCGCGCAGGTCTAGCGACAGCACGCTGGCGGCCGGGGTCGCGGCCGGATGGGTCGCGTTCACGGCCAAACTGATCAGCAGGAAGGGCGCCCCCACGAAGAACAGGGCGAGACCGGCGAAGACGCCCGCCATGGTGAGGAGAAACTGTTTCATCGATGGGCCTGGCCGCGGGGTGATTGGCCGGCCACCCTAGTCCGCCGCCCGGCGCGGTCAACGGATGGCGCGCGCCGCGAGCCGATCTGGACGTATGAACGAGGGCGGCGGGCCATGGTCGGAGCAGCAGGATTCGAACCTGCGACCCCCGCCTCCCGAAGACGGTGCTCTACCAGGCTGAGCTATGCTCCGACGCGAGGCGCGGCTTATAGACGAGGCGTCCTGGGGGCGCAAGCAAGCCTCGGACAATGTCCGCGCACCCGGATTTTCGGCGTGGTTGCAATGGCTGGGGCCTTGCGATATCCCGGCCGCCCAGCCGCCGGCGCCTGACGCCCGCGGCCCGTCCCGTTGGGGGATGGTGTAATGGTAACACTGCGGTTTTTGGTACCGTCATTCTAGGTTCGAGTCCTAGTCCCCCAGCCACCCTCCACACGCGAAGCGAGCGGAAGGCTGCCCGCCGGAGCTTTAGCGAAGGAGGGCCGGTGATCGCCCGCGTGCTTCGGCTGGCTTACGCCACGTGGATTAGAACCAACGGGCCGGGAGTGACGCGCGATGTTCTATGTTTA
The DNA here is from genome assembly GCA_035642335.1 of Caulobacteraceae bacterium. Lineage (GTDB taxonomy): Bacteria > Pseudomonadota > Alphaproteobacteria > Caulobacterales > Caulobacteraceae > Poindextera. The sequence goes on along the minus strand of DASQSO010000178.1, from coordinate 497 downwards.
CCTGCTGATCAGCCGCTCAAGCCCAGATCAGCGGTACGTAGGCTACACGACCGACCTTGCGAAAAGGGTCAGATCCCACAACGAGGGGGCATCGGTTCACACACGCAAATACAAACCCTGGAATCTCGTCAGCTATTTCGCATTCGACGACGAGCGTAGGGTGCGCGAGTTCGAACACTATTTTGAAATTCGGGTCCGGTCGAGCGTTCGCCAACAAAAGGCTATGGCCGAGCGGCGGGACGAACCTTTAGGGAGCACTCCCTCGCTATCTCGCGGCGCGAGACGCCCAGGGAACGCCGGACGCGTCGCGGCCTTGCTTCCCTTGCCGGGGCCTGCGCCATAGTCTCGGCGAGCGTTCGCGGGCGAAAGGACGGCCGATGACGGACAGGTGCGTGCTGGTGACCGGGGCCTTTGGCGGTCTTGGCGGGGCGGTGGTCGAGGCCTTCGTGGCGAACGGCGATCGGGTGGCGGCGGTGGATCGGGCGGCCGAGGCGCCT
>DASQSO010000177.1:0-2134 GCA_035642335.1 Caulobacteraceae bacterium | reverse complement strand
CGCGTGCTGCCGCTTGAGCGGATCCGCTATCTCAGCTTTGGTCATGTGGAAGCCGACGAATGCGGGTCCCTGAATCAGTGGCTGGCTGCGGCTCCGAAAGCTCAGCTGGTGCATGGTCAGACCGCCTGCATGACCTCGTTGAATGACCTGGCCGATCGGGCGCCGCGCCCGCTGGCCGACGCCGAGACCATCGAGCTTGGCGGCAAGCGGGTAAGGTGGATCGACACGCCGCATGTCCCACACGGTTGGGAAGCGGGCCTGATCTGGGAGGAAACCAGTGCGACCTTGTTCTGCGGCGATCTTCTAGCCCACGGCGGTGACGGGCCGGCGATAACCGAAGGCGACGTGGTCGCCCCGGCGATCGCCTCGGAGGACGTATTCCATGCCATGTCGATGGCGCCCAATACGGGCGATGTGCTCCGCCGCCTCGCCGATCTGAAACCGGCGACGCTGGCTATCATGCATGGCTCATCGTTCCGCGGCGACGGCGCCTATGCCATGCGCGCCCTGGCCGACCACTGCGCCTCGGACAAGCCGGCGACTTGAGGCAAGGAATTCGGCTCGCAACTCGGCCCTACATCCGATCGGGCGCCTCGATTCCCAAGAGCCTCAGCGTCGTTTCCAGCTGGTTCAGCGTCGCGGCCGCCAAGGCCAGGCGCGAGCCCCGCATCGCCGCGTCCGGCGCGGCCAGCACCGGGCAGGCCTGATAGAAGCGCGAAAAGGCCTGGGCCAGGCGCCAGGCGTGTTCGGCGAGGAAGTTGGGCGCGCGCTTGTCGTAGGCCTCGCCGAGCGCGTGGTCGAAGGCGTCCAGCACCAAAACGAGGTCCCGCTCCGCCGGCTCGGCGATGGCGATGACCCCGGCCTTGACCCCCTCGTCCGCCGCCTTGCGCAGCAGGGATTTGATCCGCACCGCCTGGTACAGCAGATAGGGTCCGGTCTTGCCCTCGAAGCTGGAAAACCGCTCCAGGTCGAAGACGTAGGAGGTGCCGCGGAAGTTCTGCAGATCGGCGAACTTCAGCGTCGCCACCGCCACCTTCATGGCGGTGTCCTCGAACTCGGCGGGCGAAAGCTCGGCGCCCAGGCCAGCCTCGTGCAGCCGCTCGCGCGCCGCGCCGCCGACCATGTCGACCAGGTCCTTCAACTTCAGCACCCCGCCGGCGCGGGTCTTGAACGGCTTGCCATCGGCCCCGTTCATGGTGCCAAACCCGACATGCTGCAGCTCGCCCTCGGCCGCATAGCCGGCCAGAACGGCGGCGCGGAACACCACCTCGAAATGGTCCGCCTGCCGCTGGTCGACGGCATAGATCACCAGCTCGGGGTCGAAATAGCGCCGCCGGTCGAGCACCGTCGCCAGGTCGGTCGTGCCGTACATGGCCGAGCCTTCCGACGAGACCACCAGCAGCGGCGGCAACTCGCGCTTGTCGTCGTTGCGCGCTACCCGGATGATCTCGGCGCCCTGGTCGGGGAACAGCAGGCCCTTTTCGCGCAGTTCCTCGACCATGGGCTCGATGAGGTCATTGACGTCGCTCTCGCCCTTCCAAAGGTCGAAATCGATGCCCAGGGCATGGAAGTCCCGCTCCAGCGCCACCCGCGTCACCTCGTGGAAGTGTTTCCAGAGCAACCGATAGCCGAACCGCCCCTCCTGCAGCTCGGCCGTGGCGCGGCGGGCGCGGTCGCGGAAGATCTCGTCGGTCTTGGCCCGCGCAGCCGCGGCCGGATAAAGCCGATCAAGATCGTCCAGCGCCACCTTGGTGCTGAGCAGGGCGTCGATGGCGGCGCGATCTGCGTCGGAGAACCCAGCGGGCTCGACGATCAGAGCGCCCACCAGCTCGGCGACGTCCGGATGCTCGTCGAGCATGGCCGCGATCAGCAGCCCCATCTGGAAGCCCCAGTCGCCAAAATGGGCGTCGCCGACCACCTCGTCGCCGCGGAACCGGTGGATGCGTTTCAGCGCATCGCCGATGATCGACGAGCGCAGGTGGCCGACATGCATCTCCTTGGCCACGTTCGGCCCGCCATAGTCGACCAGCACCCGCCGCGGGCTTGCGACTCCGCCACCGCCGGCGCGCGGATCGACCGCGATGGTCTCCGCCCGCTCGGCCAGGGCCGCGTCGGTCACGCGCAGATTGATGAA
>DASQSO010000176.1:0-4347 GCA_035642335.1 Caulobacteraceae bacterium | reverse complement strand
CTCCAGAGACGATCGCCCCAGAGACGATCGCCCCAGAGACGATCGCCAAAGGGACGACCGTCCGCGCGACGACCGCCCGAGAAACGACCGCAACGACCGTTATCGCGACGACCGCCCGCGCAACGACCGCGGCGCCGAGCGCAACAGCGATCCGATGCCGGTGGTCGAACCGCGGGCGACGCCGCTGATCAGCGAGGCGGAACAGCCCGGCTCGCCGATCCTGCGCTCGCAGGACGGCGGCGTCAGCCACGCCCCCGCCTTCCTGCAGGCCCGCCCCGCTCCGGCGGCGGCGCAGGCCGATGTCGACGGCGAAGAGCGGCCCAAGCCGCGCCGCCGCCGTGCGCCCCGCGTCGATGGCGACGCTCCGGCCGCCGACGTCACCGAGGACGCCTAGGGCTTAAGCCCGCGGGATGGCTGAGGCCGGTTTCGATATTCGCCCCGTCGCCCGCGCCGAGGCGGCGGCTTGGCGCGCGCTTCGCCTCGAGGCGCTGAAGAACCATCCGATCGCCTTCATGTTGAGCTATGAGGAGGCGGTCAAACATGATCTGGACTTCTTCACCGCGGGGATCCCCGAGCCTGGCGGGACCGACATTCTGTTCGGTGTCTATGCGGACGGCGCGCTAAGCGGCTGCGCCGGCTTCGCGCGCGAGCCTGGCGCGAAGGAAAAGCACAAAGGCGTCATGTGGGGTGTCTATCTGCGGCCGGCCTTACGCGGGCGGGGGATAGGCGAGACCATGGTCGTCCGGTTACTGGAGCATGCGCGCGATCACGTCGCGCTGGTGCGCTGTTCGGTGACGGTGGAGAACGCTTCCGCCGCCGACCTCTACCGGAGGCGGGGCTTCGTCCAGTACGGGATCGAGCCACGTTCGCTGCGCTACGAGGGCCGCGACTACGACGAGGCGTTGCTGGCCATCAGCTTCGACTGAGGCCGCGGCCAGCGCCACTCGAAAGCGGATCGGCTCGGGTTTCGGGATGCAGACCTTGAGGCGGTCGACCACCGTCTCGGCCGGGGCGTCGTTGAGGAAGTGGTTCACGCCGGCGATGCGCTCGAAATGGATCGGCCGTCGCTGCCGCGGCGAGCGGATAAAGGCGAGAACCCCTCTCCTCGACGGATCTCACCGAAGACGCTTGAGGTCTCGCCGGCCCTAGCCGTGCATTGTCGCGTTGCGCCTCTTGCGCAGGCTGTGACGCAGATCGTGAAGCGTCTTTCCGAATGCGTTCAGCCGAAGCGACCGCCGTAGCTGGAAGTCGTTCCAGTCCGAGGGAAGAACCTGTTCGAGTTGGGCCGTGACGTAACGTCGATGGCTTGCCTTCCAATAGTGGACGATGGTTTCGTGGCATTCACTGATCGGAATGGCGTTCAGCCTGAGCAGTTCGGAAAGAGCGAACTGCTCGACGTTGTTATGGAGGACGCCGGCGGCGCGTAGGCCTTCAATAAGGGCCACGACATCCTCGAAAAGGGGAGTGGCGTCAGCGTGCACGCCGATGACGCCGCTGTTGTACATGCGCGAAAGAGTGGAGCTGTAGCGATAGAGCCCTAAGTGCGGGAGCGCGACCGTAACGCCATCGATTTCCGGATAGGGATTATCCCGTTCGAATAGATTAAGCACGGCCCCTCCGCCGAGCTTTTGCAAAATGTCGGTCTCGAACCCACTTCGAACATAGGTGTCACAGTCGAGAAAGATGATCGGGCGGTGGAAGACTCGAAGGGCGTCCAAAACGGCCAGCGGCTTGTACAGATGGCGGTAGTCCAGAACGCCGTCATGACCACGGGCGGCTTGAGTGAGATCGACGACTTGGACCGGCCAGCCCTCGTACAAGGCTGGATTGTCCGTATATATTAGCACATTTCCTTGAGCCGACGAGGAGTTTTCCAGTAAACTATATAAACTATATTTCAGTTGTATTTGGATATCTCGACTTGGCCCGTAGATTACGTAAAGAAATAAAGGTGGGAAATATTTACTGTCGGTGCTTTCATTGATCGCGCCCAAGTCAACGTCCACTGGGCGCAACCCCGAATCCTAAAACGCCAGCGGCCTTGTCCGAACGGCGCTTCCAAAGAAGGATCGGCGAGACGCTGGCTTGGGGCGGGCGCCTTACATGGGTTACTTTCGGCTGAAAACCAGCCCATCGCCAGTTGATGCGCGGCAGACGCGGCAGGCGCAGGCGGATCGGCTCGGCTTTCGGGATGCAGGCCTCGAGTCGGTCGATCACCGTCTCGGCGGGGCCGTCGTTGAGAAAGTGGTTCACGCCGGCGATGCGCTCGAAATGGATCGGCCGGCGGGTGCGGGTCTCGGCGACCAGTCGCTCGGCGATCTCGATGGGCGCGAAGTCGTCGACGTCGCCATGCAGCACGTGGACCGGCACGGAAAGCTGGTTAAGCGCCGCCCGCATGTAACTCAACTGGTCGGCCTGGCCGCTGACCTCCCGCACTGCGTTGCGCAGATCACGCGGGATCAGGCCGAGGATGCGCGAGCCCCACTCCACCAGCCAGCGGGAGGTAGGGCCGGTGACACCCAGAAAGCTCGACAGCAAAACCACGCTGGCGACCCGCTTCGGATGGGCGGCGGCCATCAGGGCGGCGATGGCCGCCCCATAGGACTGGCCGACCAGGAGGATGCGCTGGCCCGGCGCCGTGTCCAGCAGTGGCGCCAGCGCCTCGGCCTGGACGCGGATGTCTGGGACGCAGTCGAACGGCTCGCTGCCGGCGAAGCCCGGACGGTCGACCACGATCATCTCGCGGTTCTGCGGCAGGACGGCGAGCGCGGGGGCCCAGTACTCGGACCAGGACGGCGCGCCCGTGACCACGACGATCTTCCAGGGCGCCGGCTTGTCGCGCGGGGTCTCCAGCGCCGAGATGCGCCAGCCATGGCCGCCGCCGGCCTCGAAATGGATGCGGCGGACCAGGGTATCGGCATAGTCGGCGGAGGTCGGCACGTGCTCGGTTCGCCCGCTCGCGGCGGCCTCGATACAGGCTAGCCCGATGCCGAACACCCCCTTTGGACGTTGCCGTTTCATCCTTCCAGCCTTCCTGCCGATCCGCAGGTTTTGAACGCGGACGCAAACCGATGGTTCAGGACGCAGATTGCGCCCCAGGTGTTGAAAAAGGGCTGAGCGCTTTGTTCAGCCTGGCCTCAGATAGGAAGCCGGCGGCCGAAGATCGAACGAAGCGTCCTTGTGTGGCCCTGGCGCCACACCTAAATCCCTGATCAAGACGGGCCGCGCTTGCGTCAAGGCGGTCTGACAGACTCCGCCGTTCCAAGGGGACCCATGAACATCGATCTTTATTCCGACCGCGCCAAGCAGGCGATCCAGTCGGCCCAATCCCTGGCGCTGGCGCGCCGCCACCAACAGCTCGCGCCCGAGCACCTCCTGAAAGTGCTGCTGGAAGAAAAAGACGGCCTGGCCAGAACGCTGATCCAGAGCGCCGGCGGCCGGCCCGACCAGGCCGATGCGGCCATCGAAGCCCTGCTGGCCAAGATGCCCAAGGTCGAGGGCGGCTCCGGCCAGCTCTACATGCGCCCGGAGACCGCCAGCGTGTTCGGCGCCGCCGAGGCCGACGCCAAGGCGGCGGGCGACGCCTTCGTCACCACCGAGCGGCTGCTGATCGCCCTGGCCAAGGACGGCGGCGAGGCGGCAAGTGCGCTGAAGGCCGCCGGCGTCACGCCCGCCGGCCTGGAAGAAGCCGCCAAGGGCCTGCGCAAGGGCCGCACCGCCGATTCCGCCTCGGCCGAGGAGGGCTATGACGCGTTGAAGCGCTACGCCCGCGACCTGACCCAGGCCGCCCGCGACCAGAAGCTCGACCCGGTGATCGGCCGCGACGAGGAGATCCGCCGCACCATCCAGGTGCTGTCGCGGCGCACCAAGAACAATCCCGTCCTGATCGGCGAGCCCGGCGTTGGCAAGACCGCCATCGTCGAGGGCCTGGCCCTGCGCATCGTCAACGGCGACGTGCCCGAGGGGCTGAAGGACAAGAAGCTGCTGTCGCTGGACATGGGCTCGCTGATCGCCGGCGCCAAGTACCGCGGCGAGTTCGAGGAGCGGCTGAAGGCCGTGCTGAACGAAGTGACCGCGGCCGAGGGCTCGATCATCCTGTTCATCGACGAAATGCACACCCTGGTCGGGGCCGGGAAAAGCGAAGGGGCGATGGACGCCTCCAACCTGCTGAAGCCTGCCCTGGCCCGTGGCGAACTGCACTGCGTCGGCGCCACCACGCTGGATGAATACCGTAAGAATGTGGAGAAGGACGCGGCCCTGGCGCGGCGCTTCCAGCCGGTTTTCGTTAATGAGCCAACCGTCGAAGATACCGTGTCAATTCTCCGTGGACTGAAAGAAAAGTATGAA
>DASQSO010000175.1:0-2146 GCA_035642335.1 Caulobacteraceae bacterium | reverse complement strand
GCGCCGTCGCCACCGCCAGGGTGAAGACCGCCGCCGCGCCGCCGACGGCCAACATCGGGTTGCGCGCCGCCAGCCCGCCGATCGCGGCGAGGGTCAGCGGCCCCTTGGCGGCCGGCTGGACGGCGGGCGGTGGCGGTCTCTTCGCGAACATGAACCTTGAAACCCAGACGCGCGCCGAGGCGGAAAACCCGCCCCGACGCTCGAGGCTTCAAGGTCGTTTGCTATGGTTAAAAAACCGAGAAGACCTGTCGCTCAGGGGCGTGCGGGCGGGTCCTTGGGCGTATCGGTGTCGCCCGGCGGGTCGCTGGGTTTGGCGGCGTCGGAGGGCGCGACGCCGGCGGGGCCCTTGGGCGGCAAAAGGGCGGCCAGTTTGGGCTTGGGGGTCGGCAGTTTCGGCGTGGCGGCGACCGAGCCGTATTTCAGCACATCCAGCGCCCGTTGCAGCTGGAAGTCCTTCTTCGCATCGAAGCCCGGCGGCGGCGCCTCGGCTGGGACGTGGGCCAGGCGGCGGACCTTGCCCTCGTCGGCGTCGAGCGCGTTGGAGAAGCTGGCCTCGGAGAATTCGAAGGCGTCGTTGGCCACCTGCTGGGCCTGTTCGGCGGTGGCGGCAACCTCCAGGTCCGGCTCGATGCCGGTCTTTTGGATCGAGCGGCCCGAGGGGGTGTAGTAGCGCGCCGTGGTCAGCTTCAGGGCGCCGTCCTCGCCGTTGTGCAGCGGGATGACGGTCTGCACCGACCCCTTTCCGAAGCTGGTCAGGCCGACGATGGCGGCGCGGTGGCGATCCTGCAGCGCGCCGGAGACGATCTCGGCCGCCGAGGCGGTGCCGGAATTGATCAGCACCACCATGGGCGCGCCGTGCAGCAGGTCGCCGTCGGAGCGGGCGTTATAGCGGTCGATGTCTTTCGGATTGCGGCCGCGCTGCGAGACCACTTCGCCGCCATCGAGGAAAAGGCTGGAGATCGAGACCGCCTGGTCGAGCAGGCCGCCCGGATTGTTGCGCAGATCGACCACCCAGCCCTTGATGTGCGGGTTCTTGGCCTGCAGCGCCTTGATCGCGGCGGTGGCCTGGTCGGTGGTGGTCTCGTCAAAGGCCGAGATGCGCAGGTAGCCGTAGTCGCCTTCCATGTGACCCTTGGCCGACTTCACGTCGATCACTTCGCGCACCAGGCGCACGTCGAACGGGTCCTTGCCGGGGCGCACGATGGTCAGGGCGATCGGATCGCCCGCCTTGCCGCGCATCTGCTTGACCGCGTCGTTCAGCGGCAGGCCGATCAGGCTCTTGCCGTCGATGGAGGTGATGTAGTCGCCCGCCTGCAGTCCAGCCTTGGCGGCGGGGGTGTCGTCGATCGGCGAGATGATTTTGACCGCGCCCTCGTCGCTGGTCACTTCCAAGCCCAGGCCGCCATATTCGCCGCGGGTCTGGTCCTGCATGTCGGTGTAGTCGTCGGGGTTGAGATAGCCCGAATGCGGGTCGAGCGAGGTCACCATGCCGTCGATCGCCGCTTCGATGAGCTTCTTGTTGTCGACCGGCGTCACGTACTGGGAGTCGATGTCGGTCAGGACGTCGCCGAACAGCTCAAGCATTCTAAAGGTTTCAGCCCGGCCCGCCGGTGCGGTGGCGTGAGCCGGGTGATCGACCAGGGCGACCGTGCCGGCGCCGAGCACGAAAAACGAGACGCCGATAAGCAGAGACTTGCGCATGGCCGAGGCCCTAAGGCTCCATTACGACTTTTCCAAGGACTCAAATAGACGCCGCCGGCGTATTTACAAAGGGCTAAGGCGTCGGCCGGAGCGCGCCCTTCAGCCACACCGCCGGATCGACAGGCGTGTCATGCTTGCGCACCTCGAAATAGAGCTCTGTCGGTTGGCCGGCCGGCGCCATGCGTCCAACCGCCTCGCCGGCATGGACCAGGCGGCCGGGCGTCGCATCGATCTGGCCAAGGCCGGCCAGCACCAGATGATAGTCGCCGCCCAGGCGCAGGATCACCACCGCGCCCCAACCCTTCAGCGGCCCGGCGTATTCGACCAGGCCCTCGGCCGGCGCCATCACCGCGACATTGGCCGCAGTGTCCCAGGTCCAGCCCTGGGAGCGCGGGCCGGTGGGCTCGGCCGCGCCGAACAGTCGCACCGGCGTACCGCCCACCGG
>DASQSO010000174.1:0-2616 GCA_035642335.1 Caulobacteraceae bacterium | reverse complement strand
CCATCATCATCGAACGGGTTTAGGTCGCTCCGCTCAGATTGGCGCAACAGTCCTGGCCGTCAAAACATCGGGGCCTGCCCATCCGTCCCTTCTCCCGCGACGGGAGAAGGATCAGAGAGTGCGACGACTGCCTCAGTGATGGCTCGGGACTGTTGCGTCAACGTGGACGGACAACGCGCTAGGCGGGGTAGAGAGGCCTATGGAGCGGTTCGCCCTGGACCGCTCCGCCCTCAAGCGTGAACTCCAGCCGGTCGCCGTTGCCGAGATTGTTCAGCTCATCCATGAGCTCGGTTCCCCGATTGCCGTAAAGCCGCGTCAGCAGGGACCAGATCGGATAGCGGTGGCTGACCATGATCAGCACCTCGCCGCCCTCGATCCGCTCGCATAGAGCCTCCAGAACCTCGGCGCCGACGATCGGCAGCGTCGCCGGATCGTCCAGATCGAACCGGCCGGCCTGGATTTCGCCGGCGCCCAGCCGCGCGTCGAATTCGATGTCCGCCCCCAACGCCCGACCGATGGCCTCGGCGGTCTTGGCGGCGCGGGTCAGGGGGCTGGAAATCAGCACCGCTTCGCCAAGGCACAGGCCTGAGAAAGCGGCATGCACGGCCTCGGCCTGCTCGCGACCGCGCGCGCTCAGCGGTGAGTTTGAGCCGCTCCCCTCGGGGCCGGCGCGGTTGGCCTCGGACTCGCAATGACGGACCAGGATGACGCGGGTCATCGGCCGGTCGCCCATTTCCCCTCGATCGCCTCGATCGTGTGTCCGGGACCCTTGCGGATGACGATGTCCGCCAGATCCCGGGCTCGCACGATATGGCCCCGCAGGTTGGGCAGGTTGATCTGCGCCCAGACCAGCTTGGCGAACCCGCGCGCCCCGGCCTCGTCGAGGTCGCGGAAGCGGGCGTAGAAGGAAGTCGGGTCGTGCTCGGCCGCGGCCCAGAGACCGATGAACCGCTCGGTGAACCAGGCCTCCAGGTCCACCTCGTCGGCGTCCAGATAGATCAGCGCGTCGAACAGGCCGCCGTGGTCGTCCTGCAGGCCGAGCCCCTCGACGATCAGCACTTCGGGCCGCTCCAGCGTCCGCGCCAGGGCCGGATCGACGTCGTAGGTGACGTGGGAATAGGCGGGGAACCGCGCCGGGCCCTGGCGGATCGCGGTCAGCGCGGCGCGCATGGCCTCGGCGTCATAGCTCTCTGGAAAGCCCTTGCGCTGGGTCAGGCCCCGGGCCTCCAGCGCCGCATTGTCCAGCAAAAAGCCGTCGGTGCGGACGATCTCGACGCTCGGATGTTCGGGCCAGGCGGCCATGTCGGCGGCCAGCGCGCCGGCGAAGACGCTCTTGCCCGCCGCCACGCTGCCGGTGATGGCCACCACATAGGGCGCCGCGGCCGGCCGGCGGGCGCGCAGAAGGTCACGAACATCAGTGAGGCTCGGCATCGGCAAGGCTTGTAACCCGAAATCGGCGATGGGTGTGGTGGTGACGGGGTTGACCCGGCCGCCGAGCTTGCGCGAGCGGATCAGCACCCGGTCGCCTTGCCAGTGGGTGCACCCTCGCCGGGGGCGTCGCGGTCCCGGGGCCTGGGAGAGCCGCTTCGTTCGCGCCAGTTGATACCACCCGGCCGCTGGCCGTATTCTCTCACCCAAAGATCAGCGAGAAGACCCGGAGGACGACGCGTGCCCTACGTGCAGGACCAGATCATCCACGACGCCGACTCCCACCTGATGGAGTTGCCGGACTGCCTCGATCCCTATTTCGACGCGCGGCTGAAGGCGCGCTACCACGCCCTGCCAATCTACAAGCACAAGCTGGGCAAGCCGGGCGGCTGGGCCGACGCGGCGCGGCGCCAGCACCAGGACCCGGACTTCCGCGCCGGGGCCGAGGAAAACATCCTGCTGCGCAAGAACCAGGCGGCGCTCGGCGCCTTTATCCCCACGGATAGACCGCGCGCCATCGATTATCTGGGGTTCGCCAGCCAGCTGGTCTTCACCACCTTCTGCCTGGGCAATTTCCAGCTGGAATACGGCGACGATGTCGAGCTGGCCTATGCCGCCGCCACCGCCCACAACCGGATGATGACCGACTTCTGTTCGGTCGACCGACGCCTGCTGCCCACCGGCTACGTGCCGCTGATGGATTTCGAGCGCTCGGCGATGGCGACCAAGGAGGCCATAGAACTGGGCGCCAAGGCGATCCTGATCCCCTCGCGCTGCCCCAGGGGCCATTCAACCAGCCACATCGGCTTCGACCCGATCTGGGCGCAGGCTGATGAGGCCGGCCTGCCGATCCTGTTCCACGTCGGCGGCGAGGAAAAGCTGAACCCCGACTATTTCGAAAACGGCCTGCCGCGGGTGAAGGACTTCCACGGCGGCGAGGAGAACTTCACCTCGGTCTCCTTCATGCCCATCCCCAATTCGGTGATGCAGACCCTGGCCTGCCTGATCATCGACGGGGTGATGGACCGCTTCCCGCGCCTGAAGTTCGGCGCCATCGAGCTGGGCGCCTCGTGGGTGCCGAGCTGGATGCGGTTCATGGATTCCTCGCACCAGGCCTTCTACAAGAACGAGGAGCGGCTGCACCGGCTCTCGGCCCCGCCCAGCGAGATCGTCCGCCGCCAGGTGCGC
>DASQSO010000173.1:0-2137 GCA_035642335.1 Caulobacteraceae bacterium | reverse complement strand
GATGAGGCGGCTTCGGCGAGCTGACGATAGGCGTCGTCATGGGCCGTCCGCGCCTTCGCCTGCTGGACAGCCGCGTAGTAGCGCACTCCGAAGACGATCAGGATCGTCGCCAACGGCAGAACCAGGGTCAATAGGTAGAGCATTGTGGTCATTGGGATCCTCTAGGTCTCGGGTTTGGCGGTGAGTGTCTTGGCCGCGTCGGCCACGGCCGCCGGCGTGAGGTGAAAGGCGAACTCGGTGACTTCGAAATAGTTGAGCGCCTTGCCGTCCTGGGACAGCTCCAGCTTGCTGGTCACTAGGCCGGCGTCCTCCAGCTTCCGCAGATGCAGATGCAGCAGGGGCCGGCTGATGCCGATCTCGCGCGCCAGCCGGCTGACGTAGTTTCGACCGCCGCCGGCAAGCGCCGCAACGACCCGCATACGGTGCGGATTGGCCAAGGCGGTCAGAGTCGCCAGGAGCCGGTCGCCTTCCGCCGTAGTGTCGTTATTCAATTTCATGCGTCAGAAATATCTGACGTATGTTCGAGAATCAACTCATTATTCCGCAGTGTCTTAAGCACTGCCGCCCGCCCGCCCGCGCGGACGACGACTCACCTGGCCGCCGTGATCTCTCTTTTCGAGATACGGCGACATGCGAAATTGCGAAATACCGCGACATGATACTGGACCGCACCCGTTCCGCACGATCCGGCGCGACGGCCGCGGGAAGCGGGACCTGGTAGAGGCGCTCAGGCGGCGAGACCCTGGAGCCGGGCGGCCATTTCCCGCACCCGCTCCGGCCCGCCCAGGATTTGGCGGCTCACGCCCACACCATCACAGTAACCCGTGCGCCCCTCTATGCCGGCTCGGCGATCAGCGCATCCGCCGGGATGTGGTAGGCTTGATGAAGCCGGCGGATCTGCGGGAGGGTGAAACCCTTCGTCCCATTCCGGATCTCGGAAACCCGGCTGACCGCCCCCAGGTAAGGCTTCAGGTCCGCCGGCGTCAGGTCGTGCTGATCCATCAGGTACTCCAAGATCTCGGCCGGCGTCGCCGCCTGGGTCGGCCAGCGCACCGCCTCGTAAGCCTGCAGGATCTGCGCTTGCGCGCGCAGCCGCGCCACGTCCGCCGCATCGGTCGAGTCCATGAGTTCGGAGACGAGCGCCCGGGCCGCGGCCAGGTCCGCCTCGTTCTCGATAAGCACTAGATTTGCGCGCATTAGACCGTCTCCGCGTTGATGTCGTCATATTCGGCGTGGGCGCCGAAGAACCGGATTTCGACCACCGTGGCCGAATAGTGGCACCGGTTCCTGCTGGCTACGACGGGCATCTTGCGCCGGAACCGACAATATCAGAGCCGGCTGGCTTCAGCTTTTTCGCGATGTTCTTCCCTCATCGCGGTTCGCTTGAGACTCAGGCTCCCGCCTTGTTCAGCGCTTGCAGCGCGCTTGCCAGAGGCAGGAACAATGTCATCGGCTTGCCGGCGAACCGCCGGAATTGAAGATGTTCATAGAAGGCCGCCGCCCGGTCGACCTTGGCTGATGTTCGTCCTCGACACCAATGTCGTCTCCGAACTTCGCAAGATCGGCTCGGGAAAGGCCGATCCGCATGTGGCGCTTTGGGCGGACAGCGTGGACGCGGGGAGCCTGCACCTATCGGCGATCACGGTTCTTGAGCTGGAGCTGGGCGTCCTGCGGGTCGAACGCCGGGACTCCGCGCAAGGCGCGATGCTGCGAACTTGGCTGGATCAGCACGTCCTGCCGGAGTTCGAGGGGCGAATCCTGGCCTTGGACACAGCCGTCGCGCAACGCTGTGCTCGATTGCACGTACCCGACCCTCGCGCCGAGCGCGACGCCCTGATCGCCGCGACGGCTCTCGTGCATGGCATGACGGTCGTGACCCGGAACCTGGCCGATTTCGAGCCGACGGGCGTTGCGGTCTTGAACCCGTGGGGCAGTGGGCACGGGCCGTAGGGCGGGTGTCCCGCGGTCACTCATGACGCAGCGCCCTGGCGGGTTCGGCGCGCGCGGCGGAGAAGGCGTGGCCGGCGACGGTGGCGACGGCGATGATCAGGGTCAGGCCCGTGGCGGCCAGGAAATAGACCGGGCTCAGGGCGATCCTCTGGTCGAACCCAGCCAGCCAGTGGCGCATGGCGAGCCA
>DASQSO010000172.1:0-6596 GCA_035642335.1 Caulobacteraceae bacterium | reverse complement strand
GTCGAGCCCGGCGCAGAAGGCGCGGCCTTCGCCGGAGAGCACCACGGCGCGCACGCCCTTCTCCGTCTTCAGCCGCTCGCCGGCGGCGACCAGGGCCTCGAACATGGCGTTGTCGAGCGCGTTCATCTTGTCGGCGCGCACCATGCGCACGTCGGCGACGCCGTCCTCTATGCTGACCTGGACGCGGTCGTTCATTCTGCAATCTCCATCATCCCGCTCGGCCGGCCGTCGACGATCTGGTCGAGATATTCCGACAGGCCGTAGCCGACCATGTCGCCGCAGCGGTATTCGGTCATGCCCTCGGTAATGCGGGTGTTGAGCTCACGGCCGTTGGCGTCCTTGCGGCGGCTGCGCAAGGGAATCAGCGACAGCACCTTGCCCTCGACCCGGTAAGATTTTCCACCGCGGGTCTTCACCTTGGCGCGCAAGGCGGTCTGGTAGCCGTTCTCGTCCCAGTCGGTGTCCATGACGCATTCGGAGATCAGGTCGTAGACGCCGTTCTTGAACACCATGCCGCCCTGGCGCGGCTGCCCGTCGGCGCCGGTGACCACCGACAGCATCATGCCGAAATCGCGGCCGAAGTTCATCGGGCACCAGCGGTACCAGTTGATCGCCGACCAGTGGCGCGGGCCCCAGGACTTGTCGCGCAGGCCATAGCCGTCAATCTCGAACACCTCGTCGCCGACGGTGAAGCCGCCCTTGGCCGCCACGTGCTGCTCGTAATGGGCCTTGGCGAAGGACTTTTCCGGATCGATCTCGCGCGGCTGGCCGTCGGCGCGGACGGTCTCGCCGCCGAACATCGGGCTCACCCCCTCATAGTCCAACTCGACCTTGCATGCGACATGAGGATTGTTGCGGAAAGCCGTTGATGGATCAGCCATTTCAAACGGGCGCTCCAGCACGCAGAGCTTGCCGTCATAGGTCAGCCTCAGCCGCTTGAACGGCTCGATCACCTCGATCTTCAGGCCGCCGGCGTCCATCGCCGCATTGCCCGAGATCTTCGGCCGTCCGAACATGAAGGCCACGCGCCCGCCCGGCAGGTAGAGGCAGACGCTCATTTCGGCATAGCCCTCGTTCGGCCGATTGCCGATGCGGAACCAGCCGCCGACCTTGGTTTCGGGATCGAAGACGTTGAAGTACATGCTTTCGTTGTAGTTCGAGGCCGCGTCGGGGGTGTGGGTGTACTCGTCCCCGGGCTCCAGGCGGGTGATGAGTTCGGCGGCGGCGTCGGCCATGGAAAATCTCCGAAAGATGAAAATGGGCTCAGGCGCGCGCGCGCTGGCGGGACCGCGAAACGGCCCGCTCGATGGTTTCGACAAAGGTCTCGTAAAGCGCCGGCGGCAGGTCGTGGCCCATGCCGGGAATGACGCGCAGCTCGGCGCCGGGGATGTTGGCGGCGGTGTCGCGGCCGCCGGCCACCGGAACCAGCGGATCGTCGGCGCCGTGCAGCACCATGGTCGGCGCGGTGATCGTCGCCAGCCTGGGCCTGCGGTCGCCGGAAGTGCGGACGGCGGCCATCTGGCGGGCGACGCCGGGCGGGTTGAAGGCGCGGTCAGCCTCCGCGCGGGCGCGGGCGGCCAGGGCGCCATTGGGCCATGGATAGGCCGGGCTGCCGATGGTCTCGGCGCGCCTGACGGTGTCGGCGATGAAGTTCGGGTCGGACGGATCGGTGGGCCGCGTGTTCAGCGTCGCCATGGCCGCCGGGGTCGGCTGCGGCAGGTCCGGATTGCCCGAGTGGGACATGATCGAGGTCAGCGACAGGGTTCGCTTCGGATAGGCGGCGGCGAACTCCTGGGCGATCATGCCGCCCATGGAGACGCCGACGATGTGCGCCGCCGGCTTGCCCACCGCGTCCAGCACCGCGGCGGCGTCGGCGGCCATGTCGGCGGCGGTATAGGCCGGGCCGTCGTTCAGCCAGGTGGAAAGGCCGACGTCGCGATTGTCGAAACGGATTGGGAAAAGGCCCTGGTCGACCAGCAAGGCGCAGAAGGCTTCCGGCCAACGGGTCATCTGCGAGCCCAGGCCGTTGATCAGCAGCACCGCCTCGTTGTTCGCGTCGCCAAACGTCTCGTACTCAATGGCGATCGCGCCCGACTTCGCCTTGGCCATGCCGCTCTCCCGCGCCGTTTCCGCTGTTGCTCGGATCATGGGCGCCGGCGCGCGGAGCTGGCAAGCCTGCCGCAAGGTCAGCGGCGGCGACATCGTCCCGCCGCGTTCATCCGCCATACATGCGCCAGGCCGCAACTGAAGCGAGGCTGTTTCGTTACCTTTGTGAAACAATCGGCGCGCCGCGGGCCTGCTGCGGCGAAGAGGGAATCCATAGAATGCGCGGCAAATTCCTTATCGCGGGGTGCATGATGGCGCTGAGCCTGCCGGCGACGGCCCTGGCTCAGCCCTACGATCCCGGATGCGTCCAACAAAACAATGCCAATCGGGTGGCCGGGACGGTGCTCGGCGGGATCGGCGGGGCGCTTATCGGCGGCGCCATCGGCGGACGCCGCGCCGGCGGCGCCGGCGCGGCGATCGGCGGCGTGACCGGCGCGGTTGCCGGCAACGCCATCGCCGGGTCCAACAATGTCGAGTGCCCGCCGGGCTATTACTACAACGGCCCTCCGCCCCGGGGCGGGGGCTTCTGGGACGGCGCGCCGACTGGCGTGCATGAGCGGATCGACTTCATGCAGGAGCGCATCGACCGCTCCTCCGCTCGCGGCTTTATCTCGCCGCGCGAAACCTACGGCGCGAACCAGGAGCTGAACTTCATCCGTTCGGAAGACCGCCGTCTGCGCTATCAGGACGGCGGCCATCTTGAGCCGCAGGATCGAGACTATCTGCAGAGCCGTCTGGACAGCCTGAGCCAGCGCCTGCACTGGGCCCAGCACACCGACTACTAGGCTGGACCAATTCGGTTGGCGAAGTTTGGCGGGCCGCGGCTCAGCTCGCCAAGCCTTGCCAGATGGCCATGGCCATTCCCAGGGCGCGCGTATCGCCGGTGGTGGTCGCGCCCATCTTGTTCATCGCGTAGGCGATGGTGGCGTGGGCGTCCATGTCGATGACCGCCAGCGAGCCGCCATAGCCGCCCCAGAAGATGGTGTTGGGGTTGGGCAGCGGCGCCGTCGCGCTCGGCAGGCCAAAGCCCATGCCGAACCTGGCCGGGCCGCCGAGGATCAGGTCGGTTCCCTCGATCTGCGGCTCCAGCGCCTTGCGGCATCCGGCCTCGGACATGAACCGCTTGCCCTTTGCCATGCCGCCATTGGCCAGGATGACATGCACCTGGGCGATCGAGCGGGCGTTGCCGGTTCCGCCGCCGGCCGGGATCTCGGCGCCGCGCCAGGCGCGGGTGCGGGTCTCCAGCACATCGACGCCTGGATTGCGCGACATGTTGGCGACCAGTTCGCTCTGTTCGCCGTCGCCGATCGCCGTGCCCGGTGGCGGCGGGATCAGGTCGGCGACGCGGTCGTCCTCGCTGGCCGGCAGGCCGATGTGGAAGTCGGCGCCCAGCGGCTCTGCGATCTCCTGGCGGAAGAAGGTCCCGAGGCTGCGGCCGGTGATCCGGCGCACCACCTCGCCGACCAGGAAGCCTTGGGTCAGAGCGTGATAGCCGGACTGAGTGCCCGGCTCCCAATAGGGCGCCTGGGCGGCCAGCAGCGCGGTCACCTTGTCCCAGTCGTAGACGTCCTCGAGGGTGATCTTCTCCTTCCAGCCGGACAGCCCCGCCGAGTGGGCCATCAGGTGGCTGACCTTGATCCCCGCCTTGCCGTTGGCGGCGAATTCGGGCCAGTAGCGGGCCACCGGCGCGTCGAAATCCAGCTCGCCCCGGTCGGCCAGCATCAGGGCGCAGAGCGCGGTCATGGTCTTGGTGGTCGAGTAGACGTTGACGATGGTGTCCTTTTCCCAGGGCCGCGTGCGCGCCTCGTCGGCCCAGCCGCCCCAGAGATCGACCACGAATTCGCCGTTCACCGTCGCGGCGAAGGAGGCCCCGACATCGGCTCCGGACGCCAGGTTCTGCTCGAACGCGCCACGCACGGCGGCGAACCGGTCGCGCACAAATCCGTCCATCGATCCGTCAGCCATGGGTCGTCCCTCCCGTTGTTATTGCCCGACCCTAGCCGAACGCCGAGCGCGAAACCAACCCGAACGGTTCCAGACTTCTCCCTCTGGGAGAGGTCTTTTTACGCCGCCGCGACCTCGGCCTCGGCCAGGTCGAGGCCGAGAGCATCTCTCAGTCCGGCGTGGCCGGCGGTCGCCGGCTGGCGCGGCCGTCGAACAGCGCCTGTAGCATGGCGACGCGGGCGGGATCGCCGATCAGGGCGGCGGGAACGGCGATGTTGGCTTCCATGGCGCGGCTCCTTATGGGAGGCCACTCTAGGCCTGGAATGGCGCGAATGGTTCACGCGCGGCTGAAACGACCGCGCCGGGGCCTGGCGCATAGGGAGGTCATGACCTCATCCAGACCCAAGTCGTCCGGCGCCGGCTGGATCATCGCCGCGGCCAGTTTCGGCTTCATGGTGGTCCAGCTGGACGTGACCATCGTCAATGTCGCCCTGCCGGCCACGGCCCGCGACCTCGGCGGCGGCACCGCCGAGCTGCAGTGGGTGGTGGACGCCTACACCCTGGCCTTCGCGGTGCTGCTGCTCAGCGCCGGCGTGCTCGGCGACCTCATCGGCGCGCGGCGGGTCTATCTGGCCGGGTTCGGCCTGTTCGCCGCCGCTTCGGTGGGCGCGGCCCTGGCGCCCAACGCCGTCGGCCTGATCGCCGCGCGCGCCGTCCAGGGCGCGGCGGCGGCGCTGATGGTGCCCAATTCGCTGGTGGTGCTGAACTTCGCCACCGGCCATGACCACGGGCTGCGGGCGCGGGCGGTGGGCATCTGGACGGCCGCCAGCGGCATGTCGATCGGCGTCGGGCCGGTGGTCGGAGGGCTGCTGCTGTCGAGTTTCGGCTGGCGCGGCATCTTCTGGGTCAACCTGCCGATCTGCCTGGTCGGGGCGGTGCTGACCCTGGCCTTCGCCCCGGTCACGCCGCTGCACCCCGAGGACCGCCGGCTGGACCTGCCCGGCCAGGCCCTGGCCATCCTGGCGCTCACCGGCCTGGTCGGCGGCGTGATCGAGGCGCGGCCGCTCGGCCTGACCCATCCGCTGGTGATCGGCGCCGGCCTGGTGTTCGCCGCTGCCGCCATCGGCTTCGTCTGGGTCGAACAGCGGACGCGCGCGCCCATGCTGCCGCTGCATTTCTTCAAGAACGCCGGTTTCGATGCCGCGGTCGGCTTCGGGATCGCGGTCAATCTCGCCTATTACGGCGTGCTCTTCGTGCTTGCCCTCTATCTGCAGGGCGCGCACGGCTGGTCGCCGCTGCGGGCGGGACTGGCGATCCTGCCGCTGACCCTGACCTTCATCGTCTCCAACCTGGTCAGCGGCTGGCTGATCGGCCACTTCGGCTCGCGCTTTCCTATGATGATCGGCGGCCTGATCGGCGCGGCGGGCTACGGGCTGCTGGTGACGCTCGACGCCAAAAGCTCGTTCACGCACATGCTGCCGATCTTTCTGCTGATCCCGTTCGGCATGGGCCTCGGCGTGCCGGCCATGACCACCGCCATCCTGGCCGGCGTCGACCATGCCTGGTCGGGCACCGCATCGGCGGTGCTGAACGCCGCGCGGCAGGCGGCGGGGGCAATGGGCGTTGCGATCTTCGGCGCCCTGGCCGCGAACGGCCAGGCGGTGCGCGGTCTGCACGCCTCGGGCCTGATCTCGTCGGCCCTGCTCCTGCTCGGCGCGGGGCTGGCTTGGCGCTGGATTAGCGGGAAGGCGAGGGCTTAGGTCTGCTTTCGGGAGCAATGCCACCGACTGGACCCTTCTCCGACCTTGCCAGCGTCCGCTTCGCGGCCGAACGGCAGAATGTCTGATAGGCGCGCGTGCGACGGGACGAAATCGACCTTGAACGGAAATGCCGAGCTGGCCGAACGACTACGCCCGAACGAACTGGACACCGCGCGCCCGCAAGCTATTCAGAACAAACCCCATGACTTGGCCGGTCTGATCACGTGTGAAAGTGATCTCGCTCACCATGCCCCGGACGAGCGCCCGATCTGTCCCAGTGCTGAGCAGACGCAAAGTCGGACCGTCGTCAAACTGGACACTCAGGCCTTCGGCCGCGAGGGCGACTTGACAGAAAACGCCGAGTTCGCGGCTCTCATAGCGGCCTTCGTAGTTCTGTGGGTGGAATACTGCCTGAGGCGCGGTGCGGTAATACCTCGCCGTGGCCCCGTCTCCGGCGGTCACGTCTCCGACGCTCACGTCAATCCACTGCGTCGGCGAGCCCCGGTCAAATCGCAGGCTTAGGGCGTCTGGATCAACGGCCAGAACGCCGTCGATTTCGCGGATCATCCGAATTTCCCGAGTCCTAGCCCCGGCGTACCAGAACAACTTGTTCTCTCGCGTGGTGATGATGACGTAGTTGCCTGTTTTGTTGCGGTAGACGCCAATCCGATCCTGAAGGTCGGCGTCGCTCAACGGTCTCGCTGGCAGGCCCGCGACCGTCTCAGGGCGCGGTTGCAGAAAATCAGCAAGGCAAATCTCCGCAACTCGCCGGGCCAGAATCCCCGG
>DASQSO010000171.1:0-5888 GCA_035642335.1 Caulobacteraceae bacterium | reverse complement strand
CGGCGCCTGGAATCAGCAGGACACGAGCCAGGAGGCGGACGCCCAGCCGACGAGCTTCCGCGGTCGCGGACAGCAGCAGCAGCAGCAGCAGCAGCAGCCTAATCCGCTGGCCCAGCAGATCCGAAGGTCGGAGTCGCGGGCGCTCTTCTACGTCGTGCAGGCTCGCTCGGCCGGCTGCGCGCCGCCGCCCGCCAGCACGCTGTACGCCGCCAACGGTCCGACCGGCTAGCCGCCGCCCTGGGCGCCGGAAGCCTTTTTTGCGGTGGCCGCGCACAGGTTAAGAGGCAGCTGACGCGACCGCCGGCCCGTTGTTTGACAGGTGGTCGGACAAGGTTTTCAGAAAGTCCTCGGCGGGCTCACCGGCGGCGCTCGCCATCTGCTCGACCTGATCGCCGCCAAGGGCCGCGCTTAGCTGATCTGGGCTGACGGGAAGGTTCTGACCGCTGGTCCAGACCGCGACGTGTTCGGCGCATCCGTTAGCCGCCAGATGCTCCATCATCCCGGCCACGCCGCCGGAGTCACCCCCGGTAAATCCGCTTAGCGCGTCCAGCAGTCCCGTTTCGAAGCTTGCGCCTTGGCCCTCAT
Source organism: Caulobacteraceae bacterium (assembly GCA_035642335.1). Classification (GTDB taxonomy): domain Bacteria; phylum Pseudomonadota; class Alphaproteobacteria; order Caulobacterales; family Caulobacteraceae; genus Poindextera. The sequence goes on along the minus strand of DASQSO010000171.1, from coordinate 5,303 downwards.
CGGCGGCGTCGATATCGCTCGCCTCGTCTTCAATGGGAGTGTCGAGCACAGGGACCGGCGGCCGCGCCCTCATACTGCGGCCCTGGAAGTCGGCGCCAGCCTCTATTGTCAGTAGCTCGTGGGTAACGTCGCCTTCCACGTTGCAACCCGCGCAGAGCTTTACCTGCTTTGCCATGATCGAGCCGACGACATGGCCCCTCGCCTCGACGGACTCGGCCTGAATCGCGCCCTCTATGTGGCCGCTTTCGGTGATCAACAGGTGCGGCGCCGCGACATCGCCGCGGATAACCCCGTCAAGGTGCAGTTCGCTGTCGCTGCTCACCGTGCCTTTGATTGTCGTGCCGGCCGCGATCAGCGAGGTCCCGTTAGGCGATGTGCTCATCTCATGGGCTCCCAGGCCGAGACACGCTTACGGCTGGCCGGCGTGCAGGTCACAATCTAGCCGTCGATTGTGTCCATTTATCGGAGAGGATGGCGCGCTGGCGCGGCGCTCATACCAGGCCCGACCCCATCCGCGGGCGACCATCGGATCCAGTACACCGGTCTCCGCGGGGTCTCCCAGCGACCTTTCCCTTGCCGGGCGTCCCCTATCCTGGCTAGGGTCCTGGCGGGGATGGGCGGCCTATAATTTTGCGCAGGCATCCATGACTCTTTCCGACTCCGCAGTATCGCCCAAGGGCGCGTCGCTCATTGCGACGGACACGACCATCGACGGCGGCGTGAGCGGCGATGGCGAACTCCACGTCGACGGCCTCGTCCGCGGCGACGTCGCCGTGGCGCACCTGTTCATAAGCGACTCCGGTCGGATCGAAGGCGCGATCAAGGCCGAGTCCGTCGAAGCCCACGGACGGGTCGTCGGTTCGATCGGGGCCAATCTGGTGAAGCTCTTCGCCGGCTGCCACGTGGAGGGCGACATCACCCACGAGCAACTGATCATCGAGGCCGGCGCCGCCTTCGAGGGCAGAAGCCTGAAGTTCCAGCGCTCGACACCGGCGCTCGCGGGACCGTAGAGCAGAGTCCATTCAAGTCGACCCCCCTTTCCGTCATGGCCCGGTCTTGTTCGGGCCACCCATGATCAGTGTCTATGGGCCCCCCGCATTCCGCCTTCGGCTCCAGTGGGGGGTGACGGAGTTTTGTTATGGCAAGCTCGGGGGGCTTCGCTCTAGACGGCGCTTCGCGGGCGCCGGCGATCTCTATTCGGGCCGGCCGCCCGGCTCGACCTCCCGCGCCACGCCCTCGGCATAGGGCGTCATGTCCATGTACGGGTAGCGGGCGGCGACGTCGCGCAGGGTCTGCTGGTTCCAGTAGTCCGAGCCCACCGGCGGCCAGCCGAACAGGTCGCGCTGGCGCGGCGTCATCAGGCTCATGGCGCGCCTAAATCCCTTCTTTCCGGCATGGTGCGGCCAGCTCATCTTGCCGTTCCAGCGCCAGCCGCGCGACTGGTAGTCGATCAGCATGGCGAAGCGCGAGCGCCCCGGCGCGCCGAAGCCCGAGCCGCGGTGCAGGACGCTGGTGCGATAGATCATCAGGCTGCCGGCCGGACCGGTGATGGCCTCCTCGTGCTCTTCGAACGCGCCCTTCGGCAGACGGTTGGGGATCAGCGGCAGGTCCTTGGTGTACTGGACCGGCACCACCTTGGTCGGGCCGTCCAGCTCGGTGACGTCCGAGAGCAGGATAAAGGTGGTGTACTGGGTATGGACGCCGTCCAGGCGCGGAACCACCACGGTGTGGTTGCCAAAGTCGCGGTGATGCGGCTGCTCGTAGTCGATGGCGCCGGCGTACTTGGCCCACAGCTCGACCTTGTAGACCTCGATGTCGTCGGTCCCCAAAAGCCGCTCCATGGCGTCGATCAGGTCCGGATAGACCGGCAGGCGGCTCAAGGCCCATTCCGCATAGGGAAAAAGCTCGATGCCGGCGAACTGGCTGTCGTCGTAGTCGGGATATTTGGACGGATCGGCGAAATAGTCGGCGGGATGGGGATGGACGTCCCACATGGCCGCCTGCGCCTCGGCGAGCGTCACCGCGTCGAGAAATCCGGGCACGACGGTGAAACCCCGCTCGTGCACCTCAGCCAGTTTGGCGTCGCTGACCTTCATGCGCGTCCTTAAATCCTCAGCTCCCCTGACAAGTCGGCGAGACCGGCGCCGCGGTCAAGGGCTGGGGGTCACCTCGCCTGGCCGAGGCGAGCTTCGCGAAGGATCGGTTCGAACAGCTCGATCGGGTTGTCGGAAACGTTCGACGACCCCTCGACGCCGGCGGACGCCACGCCACGGCAAAGCATCGAGGTCCGAGCGCAGATCTTCTTCGGCGCCTGATCGCGCGAGAAATCGCGTAAGGGAGACGAGCCGACGCTGGCGGACTATTGGTCGTTTGCGTCAAGGTTCGACGGCCCCACGCGCGGTCACGTGCCGCGCGATTGCATGTAGAGGAATGACATGAGCGAACTGCCCTATCGCACGGCGCTGATCGTAGGCGCCGGTCCAGGCGTCAGCGCCTCGTTGGCCCGCGCCCTCGCCGCCGCGGGCCTCAAGGTCGGGCTGGCGGCCCGCGACGTGGACAAGCTGGCGCCGCTCGCCGCCGAAACCGGCGCCCAGACCTTCGCCACCGACGCAGTCGATCCCGCCGCCGTTGCGCGGCTGTTCCAAGAGGCGGACGAGCGGCTCGGCGAGCCCGACGTGGTGGTCTACAATGCGTCCGGGCGGGTGCGGGGGCGGATCGCCGATCTCGATCCCGAACAGGTGCGCCGCGCCATCGAGGTCTCGGCGTTCGGCGGCTTCCTGGTCGCCCGGCAGGCGGCGATCCGCATGTCGCCAAGACGGCGGGGGGCCATCCTGTTCACCGGCGCCTCGGCCAGCGTAAAGGGCTTTGCCCTGTCGTCGGCCTTCGCCATGGGCAAGTTCGCCCTGCGCGGCCTAGCGCAGAGCGCGGCGCGGGAACTGGGGCCGCAGGGAATCCACGTGGCCCACTTCGTCATCGACGGCGGCATCCGCAGCGCCGCCCGGCGCGATCCGGAGGACCGGCCCGACAGCCTGCTCGACCCGGACGCCATCGCCCAGACCTATCTCGACATCCTGCGCCAGCCGCGCAGCGCCTGGACCTGGGAGATCGAGTTGCGGCCCTGGGTGGAGACCTTCTGAACGCGGCCGACCTTGGCCAAAAAGCAGCAATCGAGAAGTGCTGAGGTCCGCTGACAGAAAAATTCAGCGCGACGGCCCCGCCGGCCAAGCCGCCCGCCCCTATCTAGGAAGGTCGGGCTCGCCCCGCCCCGGCGACATGGAGCAAAGCCGATGAGCACCCAAAGACAGCTGAAGCTTGGCGCCTTCATGCGCCCGGTCAGCATCCACACCGGGGCCTGGCGCTATCCGGGGGCCATACCCGACGCCAACTTCAACTTTCCGGCCATCAAGAGCTTCATCCAGACGCTGGAGCGGGCCAGGTTCGACGCCTTCTTCATGGCCGATCACCTGGCGGTGCTGAACATGCCGGTGAACGCGCTGAAGCGCAGCCACACCGTCACCTCGTTCGAACCTTTCACCCTGCTCTCGGCCCTGGCCAGCGTGACCGAGCACATCGGCTTGATGGCCACCGCCTCGACAACCTACGACGAGCCCTATCACATCGCCCGCCGCTTCGCCTCGCTGGACCATATCAGCGGCGGCCGGGCGGGATGGAACATCGTCACCACCTCCAATCCTGACGCGGCCTTGAATTTCGGCCTCGACGAGGACGTCGACCACGATGAGCGCTATCGTCGGGCGCGCGAATTCTATGACGTGGTGACCGGCCTCTGGGACTCCTTCGCCGACGACGCCTTCGTGCGCGACGTCGAGTCCGGCCTCTATTTCGACCCGGCCCGCATGCATGTGCTGAACCACAAGGGCAAGCACCTGTCGGTGCGCGGCCCGCTGAACATCGCCCGGCCGGTGCAGGGCTGGCCGGTCATCGTCCAGGCGGGCGCCTCCGAAGCCGGCCGCCAGCTCGCCGCCGAGACCGCCGAGGTGGTGTTCGCCGCCGGCGGCTCGCTCGAGGCCGGCAAGGCCTTCTACGCCGACGTGAAGGGCCGCATGCGCAAGATCGGGCGCGACCCGGACGGCATGAAGATCCTGCCGGGCGCCTTCGTGGTCGTCGGCGACACGATCGAGGAGGCCACCGCCAAGCGGGCGCGCCTGGACAGCCTCGTACACTACGACAGCGGCATCGCCTCGCTGAACGGCGCGCTCGGCTATGACGTGTCCGGCTTCGATCCCGACGGGCCGCTGCCGGAGATTCCCCCGACCAACGCCAGCCAGAGCGCCCGCGACCGCATCGTCACGGCGGCCAGACGGGACAACCTGACCATCCGCCAGCTGGCCCAGCGGGCCGGCAGCTACGGCGGCCTGGCCTTCGTCGGCACGCCCCGGACCATCGCCGACGAGATGCAGCGCTGGCTGGACGAGGAAGGCTCGGACGGCTTCAACGTCATGTTCCCCTACCTGCCCGAGGGGCTGGACGACTTCACCGATCGCGTGGTTCCGGAACTGCGGCGCCGGGGCATTTTCCGCACGGAGTACGAGGGCGAGACCCTGCGCGAGAACCTGGGCCTGGCCCGCCCGGAAAACCGCTTCTTCCAGACCACCGCGGCCGCCGCCCTTGAGCCGGCAAGCTAGGCCCGGACGCCGACGGTTGGCCCTCCAGAACCCTTTCCCCTCGATGGGCCTGCCTCCCCCCCGCGCGGTCTCATGCTCGCCCGCCACCCTGGCCCACCACCCTGGCCTCGTCCCTCAAGGATACAGCCGCCGCCCGTCGGCATAGGCCCCGACCGGCTTGTATGGGGTGGGCGCGACGGCGGGGATCATCTCGGTGGGCTGGCCGTAGCGCGCGACCAGGGTGGTGCTGGCCTTGGCGCTGTCGGGAAAGGCCCGGGCGCTGCGCGGAGTGAACACGAAGGGGAACGTCGCGCCATCGTCCTCGGCGAAGTCCAGCGGGTTGGCGGCCAGCGGCGGGTTCAGGGTCAGGCCGACGGAGGCGAACTGGGTCAGCATCCACGCCAGCGCCCCGTCGCTAAGGCCGCGGTGGGGAAAGCCGCCGCCGACGTCGGAGTGGCAGCCGGGAAAGATCTGCTGCACCACCCCGGCCCGCTCCGCCCAGAAGGTCGGGCTGAACAGGTCGCGGCTCTCGTCGGCGGCCAGGGCGTGGAAGCCGTTCTGGACCGCCGGGCTCAGGTTGGTGTCGATGATCGAGAAGTCGAACACCGGCGCCCCGCCCGGATTGAACAGCGGCACGCCGAGCGAACTGACCGTGTCTAACACCCCGACCGCCGAGAT
>DASQSO010000170.1:0-4366 GCA_035642335.1 Caulobacteraceae bacterium | reverse complement strand
CCGCACGGCTACGGCCCCTTGCGGCTGATGCGCCAAGCGTTTGTCGAGGTCTTCGCCGAGAAGCTGGCGGCCGAGGACGTGCTGCTGATGCCCGAGCCGGTCTATTACGGCGGCACAACCGACCGCGGCGTCAGCAGCGGCGACATCACCGAGGCGCTCGAGGCGCTAGGGCGCAAGGCCGAGGCGCTGCCCGATCGCGCGGCCGGCGGCGACCGGCTGGTGGCGCTGGCCGCGCCCGGCGACCGCATCGTGGTCATGGGCGCGCGCGACGACACCCTGTCGTTGTTCGCCGCCGAGGTTCTGAGCCGCCTGAAGCGCTGAGTCTTGCCGGCCAGCGCGCTTGGGCGGCAACGCGACGCCCTTCAACTGGAGTGAACAGTCGCCGCCGTCCAAGCTCTGAGGCGTTTCAGACCGCCATTGGCACGGCCCCGTCGCGGTCGGCGGCAGGGATGGAGTCGTAGAGGGTCGCCGGGGTGATGTTCAGGCGCTTGCGGGCGGCGTCCAGGGGTTCGGCCATGAGCTGCTCGTAGTCCTCGCCGGCCAGCCACCGGGCGGCCTTGCCGCGCTGGTAGCCCTGCCAGATGGCGCGGACATAGGGGTGTTTCGGGCCGCCGCGCGAGCGCAGCGCCGCGCCCAGGGCGATCACCGCCCAGCCCAGGCTGCCGGTCTGGGCGAAGGAGAAGGCGACCAGGCAGGCCTCGCCGAGGCCGTCGCGGTGATAGCCGGAGATGATGTGCCAGATGTCGTGGCTGTCGCGGGTGCGGCGGCCGAACCAGGCGTAGGGGTGGGTCTGTTCGACCCTGGACTGCCGTTGGCGGCTGATCTCGGCCAAGCCGTCGGCGGAGATGTTCTCGCCGCGGACGAAGTCGCGATAGGCGGCGCCGACGGTCCCAGGCGCGAAGGCGTCCAGCCAGGCGTCGTTCATCAGGAGCGGAGCCAGCTCGACGTGCTCATAGGCCAGCCGGCCGCCCTGGGGCGTGCGCAGCAGGCGCTGGTAATTTCGGGCCGTGGAGTCGCCGTTCAGGGCGCCCATGATCTCGAACACCTGGCCGGTGTCCTCCTTGTCGCGCAGCAGGCGGCGCAGCGCCTTGAAAGCGGTGATCCACTGGCGCCGGGGGCGTTGGACGCGGGCGTCGGCAAGCGGCTGGGGCGCTGTCATGGTTTCGGTCATGGCCATGGGAGGGTCTTCCTTAAGAACGGTCGGACAGAAAATTTGCCGGGAAGGCAGCGCGGCCGGCGGGGGTCAGCAGCGCGTCATGGATCAGGTCGCGGACGATGCGGCCGCAGGCGCGCAGGTCGACCGGCTCGTCCCAGGCGAGCTGCAGGGTCAAGCCCTGGAAGGTGGCGATCAGGGTGCGGGCCACGGAATCGGGATCGATCTCGGCGCGGATCTGGCCGGTGTGCTGGCCGCGTTCGATCAGGCCGACGATCGCCTCGCGCACCAGCGACAGCCCCGCGACGGTGCTTTCGCGGATGCGGTCGTTGCGCAGCGCCTCGCCCCAGCCCTGAATGCCGACCCGGCGCATGTGGATGCGGCGCGCATCGGTCAGCCCTTCGCCATAGAGTTCGATCAGGGTGAGCAGGCCGCGGATGGGGTCCTGTTCGCTCTGGGCCAGGGCGTTGACGAAGGCCTCGCCCTGATGCCGGTCGTCAGCGAGGGCGACGACGATGTCGTCCTTGGTGGCGAAGTAGAGATAGAGCGCGCCCTGACTGATGCCGGATTCACCGACAATGTCGGCGGTGGTGGTGCTGTGGAACCCGTCCCGCGAAAAGCACTTCAGCGCCGCATCCAGGATCTGCTGGCGGCGCGTCTCTTTCTGGGCCTGGCTGATCTTTGGCATGGGGTTCGGCATAAAAACTGACGGGTCAGTCGCTATTATGCCGGAAGCCCGTTGCTGTCAAGGGCGTGACTGGACCTTGATGCGTTCGATCCGAGGTGTCTCTAGACGGCGCGGAGCAGATATTTGGACTCGAATCTGTCCGGAGAGCGGGCGATGTCGGCGACCTCGAAGCCAGATCGCACGAACATCGGCTCGATGAGCCAAGTGAAGGTCGAGTGCTCATCGCGCACGTGCTCCTCGATCTCGGCGCGGCTCCATTCGCCTTCCACCTCCTCACCCCCGGTGGCGCACCAAGCCTCAATGCGGCCTTGCGCCTCCTCCAGCGGGAAGTCGTAGACCACGTCCCATAGCCGGAAGACGCCGCCGGGGCGGAGCATGGCGCGAACGCGAAGCAAGGTCATCGCCTTCCAGAAATCGGGCAGGTGATGCAGGGCGAAGCGCGAATAGACGAAATCGGCGGGCGGCCCGCGGTGGACATAGCTGAGGAAGCCGGCCTCAACCAGCTCGACGTTGCCGAGACCCTGGGCGGCCAGCTTTGCCCTGAGGCGTTGGAGCATGGGCGGCGAGACGTCCACGGCGAAGACGCGAGCGCAGCGCCGCGCCACGGCGACCGAGAACTGCCCCGTGCCGGGGCCGAACTCAATGATGGTCGAGTTCGGGCCAAGGCCGAGGCTGGAAAGCAGCGCGACCTCAACCGCCGCCCCGGCGTCCATCTTGCCATCGTAGCGGCCGACGTGGGCGGGATCGAGATTCTCGCGGCCGGCCATCCCGAGTTCGCGGGGAAACCAGCTCTCGATCCGAAGCGATCCGTTCTCCGCCGCCATCCCGCTCCTCCTGCCCAGGCGCCGGCGCCAGCGCCCGGCCGGCGGACGCTACGCCGCGAGCCTGGACGAAGGCAACGTCCGCTCGGGATGTTCTGGACGGGTCGTCGGCATTTTAGTCGCCTGGGAGACCGGGGCGTACCGGAAGTAGATGATGTCGGCCGGCCGCCGCAGGAGCGGCAGCTCAGTCCAGGGTGAGCGGACGGCGCCTTTTCCAACCGGGTCCGACAACAGTGATATAGCCGGTCAATGACTCGCCGCTAGAGTTTATTGCCGCCAAGGCGTGCGTTGCACGGGCGGTGCCCGGCTGGCCCGCAAATGCGAGGATCACAAGCCCGGGCAGGGCGATCGCCTCGCGTATGGCGAGTTCGCCGAAGTCGTAGTCCTCGGTGACGACGATCCGATCCTGCCGAATCGCCTCGGTCGCGATGAAGTCATCGGCGGCGCCCGGGAAGGTTTCAAGGGCATAGACAACGTCGTGGCCTGACTCACGAAGCCTCCGCACCACAATGGCCGGACAGCACTCGTCGGCCAGGAACCGCACCTATTCGGCCGCGATCAGGCCTTCGTGGGAAAGGTAGTCGGCGGCATATGCCAAGGCCGCGCGGATATCCGCCTCGGTGATGTGAGGATAGTTGTGCGTGATCTCGGCGATAGTCAGGCCGCCGGCGCACTCCCGCAACAGAAGCTCCACGGTTATCCGCGTGCCGCGGATCACCGGCTTTCCCATCATCACCTTGGGGTCGCGATGAATGCGCTCATGAGTCATGTGCTCATTCTGTTCACTCGCTTGTTGAAATTCAAGTAAAGGCCACGCCCGCCAGCTACTGCGTCATCAGCGCGACGCCGCCGTCGCCGGGGCGGGCGGACTTGGCGAGGCCAGTCATGTGCTCGGCGGGTTCGAACACCGCGCCGGAGGCGAAGAGGGCCTCGATGCGAGCTTCGTCTATGCCCAGTTCGCGCAGCAGTTCGCCCGAATGTTCGCCGAGGTCGGGGGTCGGATGGCGGAAGCCGCCAGGGCCGCGGCTGAAGTCGGCGTAGGAGCGCACGCTGATCATCTTGCCGACGCGCGGGTGGGTCCAGGTCTCGAACAGGCCGTTTTCTTTCAGCCAGTCGCTGTCGAAGGCCTCCGGCCCGCGCAGGGCCGGCGCGGCGGCGACGCCGGCGGCCAGCAGGGCGTTCAACGCGTCATCGCGGGATCGTGCGGTGAAGGCGGCGTCCAGGGCCTGGGCTAGCGGCCCGTCTCGGGGGGCCTTCAGGGCCTCTGCCACATCGCCGATGTCGAGGCCGAGCGCCTGGCCGACCGCCCGCGCCTCGCCTGTCCGTTCACAGACGATGGCCAGCCAGCCGCCGTCGCCGCAGCGATAGAAGCGGTGCAGGGCGCGAATGCCGATACAGTCGCGGGCGCCGACATCGTTGGGCGGCCGGCCATCATAGGTGGTCACCTCGGCCAGCTGGAAGGTCAGGCTCTGGGCCATCAGGCTGGTCTTGACCTCCTGGCCCACGCCGGTGATCTCGCGGCGATTCAGGGCGGCGATGACCGCGAAGGCGACCACGGCCGCCGTGGCGACGTCATTGGGCGGCCGGCCCGCATAGCTCACCATCTCCGCGGTCTGGAAAGTCAGGCTCTGGGCCATCAGGCTGGTCAGCACCTCCTGGCCCTCGCCGCTGACCTCGCGGGCGTTCAGGGCGGCGATGACGCCG
>DASQSO010000169.1:0-3310 GCA_035642335.1 Caulobacteraceae bacterium | reverse complement strand
GCACCCCGCCCGGCGACGAGGCGTCGGCGATTGTGAAGGTGTGGGCGTCGTCCATCAAGCCACGCGCGGCCGGCATGACGCCCGGCCGGGCAACGCGGCTGTCGCCTTCGGTCAGGATGGCCGGCGACAGATGCGCCTCGTGGCCGGCATAGCGGCCGGTGAAGGCGCTCGGCTCGCCCCAGGGCCCGGTCCAGCGATAGAAGATGTGCGCGCCGATCTGGGTGATCTTGACCAGGCTCGGGCTCCAGTAGGGCTGCACATAGTCGGCGTGGTAGTGGGTCGCCTCGCCCACCGCCGCCATGACGTAGCCGTTCAGCGCCCGCTGCGCGACGCCTTCAGCCTGCGTCCATGCCGATGGCAGCAAGCCCCGGTTCAGCGAGCCGTCGCAGGTGAAGGAGAACTGGCAGCCGGTCTTCAAGGACGCGCCCTGATAGACCACGCCGCAGACCGATTTCGGATAGTCCGGATGGCGCAGCCGGTTGAGCACCGTCTGGGCCACGGCCGCCTGGCCGTCGGCGGGCTCGCGGCCGGCCTCGAAATAGACCGCCTGGGCCAGGCAATGCATCGCCTGGGCGCGGTCGGCGGCCGAGGCCCGCAGCACGAAGGGCTCGGCCGGCGGATTGGCGGCCACCGCCGCCGGTATCAGCGCGTTGATCGTCCGCGCCTCGCTGAGCGACGGGGTGTCGCGCAGATTGAGCGAGGGGACCTTGTCCAGGTCGTAGACCGCCCAGCCGACCGGACGGCCGGCCAGGCGCACATGGCGCACCGGGTCCATCTGCCTGGCCAGGGTCTGTGCGGCGGGGTCGAGGCTCCGCAGGTCGCGGTCGAGCGCGGCGTCGGAAAGATCGGCGGACAGGAAGGACAGATCCGGACGCGGCGCCGGATGGTCGGCCTGCGCATCGTGCGTCCAGACCAGGGCGCTCGCCGTCGCGGCCAGCAGAACAGCGACAAGGCTCGCCAACAGATGTTTCGCGCGCAGGGCTGGCAAATCGACCTCCAACCCCCGCGGACGTGGCTCCTAGCGAGGAAATAAGGCGAAAAATTGCGCCGCCGAAGCGCATGATTGTGATCGACGGTTACAAAAAGCCCCTTTTCAGGCCAGCCTGGGCGGCCTATATGTCCGGATAGCTTATGCTCAGATGAAGCATAAGTCAGGGCGGCGCCGGCGTCCAAGCGTGATGCTCGGCGTTTTTACAGCCCCGCATAATGCTCAAAGTGAGCAAAATAGGGAGTGGAGAAATGGCGGACGGGTCACTACCGCTAGTCGAGGTCGCCACCGGCCCGATCTGGGAAAAGCTCAGGTCGCGGGTCACGCCGCTGGAATGGCGGCTGCGGGCGCCGCTGGTGGCGGCGATCAACGCGCTGAAGCGCGAAAAGAACGCCGTCATCCTGGCGCATAACTACATGACGCCGGAAATCTTCCACGGGGTCGGAGACTATGTCGGCGACAGCCTGGGCCTGGCCCGCGAGGCGGCCAAGTCCGACGCCGGCATCATCGTCCAGGCCGGCGTCCTCTTCATGGCCGAGACCTCCAAGGTGATCTGCCCGGACAAGACCGTGCTGATCCCCGACCCGCGCGCTGGCTGCTCGCTGGCCGCCTCGATCACCGGCGCCGATGTGCGGCTGATCAAGCAGCGCTATCCGGGCTTGCCGGTGGTCGCCTACATCAACACCACCGCCGAGGTGAAGGCCGAGATCGACATCTGCTGCACCAGCGCCAACGCCGTGCAGGTGGTCGAGCACATCGCCGCCGAATGGGGAACCGACCGGGTCATCCTGCTGCCGGACGAGTTCCTGGCCCGCAACGTCGCGCGCCAGACCGACGTCGGGATCATCGCCTGGCAGGGCCGCTGCGAGGTGCACGAGCGCTTCGACGCCGCCGACATCGCCGAGCTGCGCCAGGCCTATCCGAACGCCGAGATCCTGGCCCACCCGGAATGCCCCACCGAGGTGCTGGAAATGGCCGACTTCGCCGGCTCGACCGCGGCGATGACCGACTATGTGATGCGCCGCAAGCCGCGCCAGGTGGTGCTGATCACCGAATGCTCCATGGCCGACAACGTCGCCTGCGACGCGCCGGACACCGAGTTCGTGAGGCCCTGCAACCTCTGCCCGCACATGAAGCGGATCACGCTGGAGAACATCTACGACGCGCTTCTGAACCACCAGTTCGAGGTCAAGGTCGATGCCGATGTCGCCGCCCGCGCCCGCCTGGCCGTCCAGCGCATGATCGACATGCCGCCGCCCTCGACTCCCGCCCGCTACGATCTGGTCAAGGCCCGCCACCACGTCGACGTGGAGCTGATCTGAGTTCCAGCCATGACCGTTCAGGCCCCTCCAGCCCCGCGCCAGCCGTCGCCCGCCGCCGAGATCGGCTGGGCGCTGGCGTCCACCGCCCTGCTGGCCGTGTGGCTCGGCTGGCGGATGGGCTGGATCTGGGCCCTGGCCGGCGTGGTCGGGGTGCTGGTGCATGAGTATGGCCACGTCCTGGCCATCAACGCCCTGGGCGCCGGCCCCGGACGCATCCGCATCATCCCCTTCCTGGGCGGCGCGGCCACCATGCGGCGCAACCCGGACAGCGACTTCAAGAGCGTGCTGATCTCGTTGGCCGGGCCGAGCTTCGGCCTGATCGCGGCGATCCCGTTCTTCATCCTGGCTGAGCAGACCCGCGACGGCCGCTGGCTCAACGGAGCCGTCTTCATCGGCGTCATCAACCTGATCAACCTGGCGCCAGCCCCGCCGCTGGACGGCTCCAAGGCGCTGGGGCCGGCCCTGGCGCGCATCCATCCCCTGGTCGAGAAGGTGGCGCTGGTCCTGGTCGGCGTCCTCGCCGTCGCCCTGGCGATCCGCACCGGCAACTGGATCATCGGCGCCTTTGTCGGGATCGCCACCCTCGGCGCCTTGCGCGCCCGGACCCTCCGGGCGCCGGCCCGGCCGCTGGACGCCTCCGAATGGGTCGGTTCGGTGGCGCTTTGGCTGACCGCGCTCGGCCTCTGCGTCGGCGTGATCGCCTTCGCCGTCCATGGCGTCGGGAGCCTCGCATGACCGAGCGCCTGCGTTTCGATGGCGTCCTGATCGTCGGCGCCGGCCTGGCCGGGCTTTCCGCCGCCCTGGCCGCCGCGCCGCGCAAGGCGCTGGTGCTGAGCGCCGCGCCCCTGCTGCAAGGCTGCTCGTCGGCCTGGGCGCAGGGCGGCATGGCCGTGGCTCTGAGCAACGACGACAGCCCCGCCCAGCATGCCGACGACACCGTCGGCGCCGGCGCCGGCCTGGTCGATCGTCCGATGGCGGAGCTTCTTACCCGCGAGGGACC
>DASQSO010000168.1:0-4023 GCA_035642335.1 Caulobacteraceae bacterium | reverse complement strand
GCGCCAGCCTGCACTGCACCGCCAGGATGCCGGATCTTGCCAGCAGATAGCCCTCGGCCTGCAGCCCCTTGGCCAACATGTCGGGCAGATGGTCGGTGAAACTCGTCCCGGCCAGCGCCGCACCCTCCCGGGCCAGATAGTCCAGCGCCCAGACCACGCCGGCCGAGCCGAAATAGAGGCCCACGTCCGCTCTCTTGCCGTCATTGGGGTGCACCGGCCAGCGGCCTTCGGGCGATGCGGCCCCTTGTGTATCGGCGACAATCCGCACGATGGCGTCGGCGGCTTCACCTGCGTCCCAAGGCGTTTCGGTCAGCGGCTCGTGCCGCTCCGGGTCGAAAAGGGCGTCCATGCTGGTCTTCAGGGTTCCAGCGAGCCGGTGATCGAGGCGCGTTGCGACAGTTCGATCCAGTTGCCGTCCGGGTCGCGGATCATCGAGATGCGCGCCGTCTCGCCGAGGGTCACAGGGCGGCGGCCCTCGCCGGCGCCATGGGCGATGGCGAAGGCGTGCTCCTCGTCCACCTTGTGGATCTGGAAGGTGATGTAGCGCCAGCCGAAGCCGCCGGCCTGGGCGTCGGAGGGCGCATCGTCCGACTGGTCGACCAGGATGACGCTGTCGCCGGCGCGGAAGGCCATGTCGGCGCCCTGCACCGTCTCTTCGGCCAGGCCCAGCGCCCTGCCGTAGAAATCCCGGTGCGCGGCCAGGTCGCGAACGGCGAGGCGGACGCCGATCTTTTCGACGCCATGGGCCCCCGGCGGGACCAGGGTAACCTGGTTGCCTTCCGGGTCCTTCAGGGTCTTCGGCGCGTCGATGTCGCCGCGCGCCACCAGCAGTTCGATATAGCCGGTGGGCGGCGCGTCGGGCCGGGGCTCGCGGGAGTTGTTGATCTTCAGCACCGAGCCATGGAGGTCGTGCCGGTGCTGACGCAGGCCGGGAGCGAGCGCCAGCACGTGGTCGAACCTGCCGCCCACCTCGCCCTGCCAGAAGCGCAGCGCCGGCTCGACGTCGCGGACATAGACGCCGATGTCCAGATGCGGTTTGGCGAGGTTCATGCGCGCGGCGCGGGCGCCTGGATCAGCTCGACCGTATAGCCGTCCGGGTCCTTGGCCAGGCCGACCATCGCGCCGCCCAGGCCCTCGATCGGCGCCGGCTCGCGGGTGATCTCCAGGCCCTCGGCGCGGATGCGGTCGGCCGCCGCCTTCGGGTCGGTGACGTAGAAGACCAGCTTGACCGGATTGTCCTTGTAGTTGCGCGCCGAGCCGTCGGTGTAGTGCATCAGCACCACCGCCGTGCGGCCCTCGAAGGCCAGCACCACCTCGTCCATATAGTCGAGCTTGAAGGTCTGGGTCTGCGACATCCCAACGACCCGCGTATAGAAGTCGACGGAGCGTTTCAGGTCGCTGACGCCGATGCCGACCGCGCCGAGAAAATCTGGTGAACGGGCCATGGTCTTCCTTATGGTTTCGAGGCGTTGGCCTCCTTTTAAGCCAAACTGCCCCATGGCCGGCCGCCTGTTCAAGGCGCCGCGGCGTTTGCGGGCCGCATCGCCCGCCGCTAACCTGATTTCTTTTGAAAAATAATTTGGAGGACATTCCCATGACAGGACGTTTGGCCGGCAAGGTCGCGATCATCACCGGCGCGAGCCGCGGCCTCGGCGAATATTGCGCCGTCGGCTATGGGCGCGAGGGCGCCAAGGTGGTCATCGCCGCGCGCACCGAGACGGAAACCGATCCGCGCCTGCCCGGCACCATCCATCACACCGCCGAACTGGTGAAGGCCGCCGGCGGCGAGGCGCTGCCGGTGGTCTGCAATGTCGGCGACATGGAGTCGGTCGAGGCCATGGTCGCCAAGGTCCTGGAGACCTGGGGCCAGATCGACATCCTGATGACCAACGCCGCGGTGCAGCCGCAAGGCCTGATCTCGACCATCAAGCCCAAGTCCTGGGAGCTGGAATTCAACATCAACGTCCACGGGCCGTTCCGCTGCATCCGCGCGGCCCTGCCGTCGATGCAGGAACGCAAGCGCGGCAACATCATCAACATCTCGTCGGTGGCCGCCTTTGGCGGCTCGCACTATGGCGCGACCAAGCGGGCGATCGAGGCCATGACCATCGGCCTGGCGCGCGAGCTGAAAGACGACGGCATCGCCGTCAACGCCATGCGGCCGGTGGGCGGCATCGAGACCCCGGGGCTGTTGTTCGGCCGCCCCGCCTCACGTCCGGCCGGCGCCACCGGTCCCGCCCCCGGCGCCGCCCGTCCCGGTCTGCCCAAGCCGGACAGCTACGTCGAGGCGGCGATCCTCTTGGCCCTGCAGAGCCCCGACAGCTTCACCGGCCAGGTCTTCAACGACGCCCAGCTGATCGAAAAGCTGTCGGACGAGACGACGAAGACAAGGTACCGCCAAGCCAACCCGGAAAACTGGGTCAAGGCGATGAGCGTCGCCTGACCTCGCACCGACCCCTCAGCCGTCATCCCCCGCTGGAGCGCAGCGGAATGCGGGGGACCGATGAACACCTGATCAAAGACGGTGATCATGAGTGGCCCGAACAAGACCGGGCCATGACCGGTTGGGTGTGGCGCGGGGCGCGCTAATCAGGCGCCCTAGCAAACCCGACCGTTCTGATTAAATACTCACCGACCTCCATAACCCCGAGAGCCCGCCGATGACCGACCTTTATCAGCCGATGCGTCTGACCCGCGGGCCTGAGTGGAAGAACCGCTTCATGCTGGCGCCGCTGACCAATCTGCAGAGTCATGCGGATGGGACCCTGTCGGACGACGAGTTCAAGTGGCTGACTTATCGCGCCGCCGGCGGCTTCGGCCTGGTGATGACCTGCGCCGCGCACGTGCAGCGGGTGGGGCAGGGCTTTCCCGGCCAGCTCGGCGTCTTCTCCGACGCCCATCTGCCCGGCCTCACGCGCCTTGCGGCCAAGATCAAGGCGGAGGGGGCGGTCTCGGCGGTGCAGTTGCACCACGCCGGCATCCGCTCGCCGAAAGAGCTGATCGGCGAGGCGCCGCGCGGGCCGTCCGAGGACGCCGAGACCGGCGCGCGGGCGCTGAGCCTTGGCGAGGTCGAGGAACTGATCGAGGACTTCGTCGCCGCCGCCGTCCGCGCCGAACAGGCCGGCTTTGATGGGGTCGAGCTGCACGGCGCCCACGGCTACATCCTCTGCGCCTTCATGAGCCCCGAGACCAACCGGCGCGAGGACCGTTATGGCGGCAGCCCGGAAAACCGCGCGCGGATCGTGTTCGAGATCATCAAGGGCGTGCGGATGCGCACCCGGCCGGACTTCCAGCTGGGCCTGCGCCTCTCGCCCGAGCGCTTCGGCCTGCGCATCGGCGAGCAGATCGAGGTGGCGCGCCAGGTGCTGGCCGCCGGCGACCTCGACTATCTCGACATGTCGCTGTGGGACGTCTTCAAGGCGCCGGTGGAAGAGGCCTTCGCCGCGAGGCCGCTGATCGACTGGTTCACCGAGCTGCCGCGCGGCGAGACGCGTCTTGGCGCCGCCGGCAAGCTGATGAGCGCCGCCGATTGCCGCCGCATCCTCGAGCACGGCGCCGACTTCGCCATCCTTGGCCGCGCCGCCGTGCTGCATCACGACTTCCCGCAAGAGGTCGCCGCCGATCCGGACTTCCACACCATCGCCCTGCCGGTCACCCGGGCGTATCTGCGCGACCAGCGCCTCGGCCCGGCCATGATCGAGTACATGAATGGCTGGAAGGGCTTCGTCGCCCAGGAAGAGGTGGCCGAAGCGGCCGTCTGAGGTAGGCTCCCCGCCGCGCGGGCGGCCCGCGACGATCGATACCAGCGACGGCGGTGACGGTGTGAGCGACACGAACTTCGACACCCTGTGGGACTACAACGACCCCGCTGGTTCGGAAGCGCGGTTTCTTGAGACGCGCCAGGGTCTCGGCGCGCCGGAGGACCACGCCCGGCTGCTGGAGCTGGACACCCAGATCGCCCGCGCACAGGGCCTGAAGGGCCGCTTCGCCGACGCCTTGACCATGCTGGAGACGGTGCAGGTC
>DASQSO010000167.1:0-3346 GCA_035642335.1 Caulobacteraceae bacterium | reverse complement strand
CCCGAGCTGGTCGAGGACCGCCGCGGCCGCCCGCAGGGTCGGCCAGTCGGAGCGGCTGCCCATAATGATCGCAACCGGCGCGCTCGCGGCGCTTGCATTGGCCATGACGGCTCCGAAAAGGACGGAAAGCGCGGAGTATAGAGGCGCGCATTGCGCTCGCAACCGATGGCGTTCGGATTCGGCTAGGCCTCGGGCGGCCAGTCAGGCGATGATGTCCGGGGTCAGCCGGTCTTCCAGCCGGCTGATCTGGTCGCGCAGGGCCAGTTTCTGCTTCTTCAGGCGCGCGATCCGCAGCTGATCCGGCATGGCGTTGGCCGAAAGGGCGGTGATCGCCGCATCGAGGTCCTGGTGCGCCTGGCGCAGCTCGGCGATGCGCGCCTGGATGGCCTCCTCGTCGTTGGCGAGGGGCAGGTCGTCGCTGACAGACATTTCGGGGCGGAGTTTAGCAAAAAACGCCGTCCTCGAAAACGCATCGGCCAGTTCGGCCAAGGCGCGGTCCGGCGCGGCTGTCGGCCACGCCGCCTGGGCGATCCGAAACCCGCTGGCCACGTCCCCCGACTGCCGACCCGCCGCCGGGGTCATCGCCTCCAGGGCGTCGAGCAGCAGGCGTTCGGCGGCGATCTCCTCATCCTTCAGCCGCTCGCGCGAGGCTTCCCTGGCCGAGTCGGAGATGCCGGCGACGGCCGATTTCAGCCGGCGGCGAACGGCGCGAAGGGGTTTCAAGACGCTCTCGTCCCAGTCCCGCGCCAGCGCCGCGGCGCGGCCGGCCAAGGCGGCGTCCACCGGGCGTCCCTGTTCTCCCGCCCAGATCGCCCATAGCAGATAGGAAACGCACTGGCGGTGGTCGTCCTGCAGCACCAGGCAGAGCCGTTCGACCTCAGCCGATTCATAGGCGCGGCTGGCGCGCTCCCACAGGCTCATTGGGGGCTCAACTGTCCTCGCTCGCGACGACGTCCAGGTCCTCGCCCCAGCGTTTGACCCTCGCCCAGTCGAGGCCGAACAGGTCGAGCGCGCGGCCGACCGACTGGTCGATCATGGCCTGAATGGATTGCGGTTTTGCGTAGAGGGCCGGCAGGGGCGGGGCGATGATCGCCCCCATCTCGGCCAGGCTGACCATGGTGCGCAAGTGGCCGAGGTGGAACGGCGTCTCACGCACCATCAAGACCAGCGGCCGGCGCTCCTTGAGCGTCACGTCGGCGGCGCGGGTGATCAGGCTGGAGGTCACCCCGGTGGCGATCTCCGACATGGTGCGGATCGAGCAGGGCGCGACGATCATGCCCAGGGTCCGGAACGAGCCGGAGGCGATGGCCGCGCCGACGTCGGTCGGTTTGTAGACCACCGAGGCCTTGGCGCTCAGTCGGGCGATGGTCAGCCCGGTCTCCAGTTTCAGGGTCAGGGCCGCGGCGCGGGTGGCGACCAGGTGGGTCTCGATCCCCACGTCCCGGCAGGCGTCGAGGGTCCGCAAGCCATAGGCCGCTCCGGACGCGCCCGTGACGCCCACCACCAGCCTGCCGCCTGACTTCACCGCGTCAGCACTCCTGTCCGATCGTCCGCGTTCGCCCACAATTTCGGCGCCAGACAAGGCCGCGCTCGATCGCAATAGATTGTGATCTGACGTGACCCGCCGCCGGGTGTTTAATCTAAATCCATCGGCAGTATGGAGGTCCATCCATGGCGATAGAAGCGCGAATTCGCGAACTCGGCTCCAGGCACGAAACCCTCGAAAGGGCTATCCAGGACGAGATCAGCCGGCCCGCCGGCGACGATCTGCGCATTCGCGAGCTCAAGCGACGAAAGCTGAAGCTGAAAGAAGAGATGGAAACCCTTCGCGGCCGGGTGCACTAAGGCCGCCTTTACAACGGAAACCGGGTATCGCCGCGATGGCGCGAAAGATTGCGGGCGACGCCCGGGCCGCGCTCGACGGTGTGCTGGCCGACGACATGACGATCATGGCTGGCGGCTTTGGTCTGTGCGGCATTCCGGAAAACCTGATCGCCGCGATCCGCGCATCGGGCGTCAGGGGCCTGACCGTGATCTCGAACAATTGCGGGGTCGATGATTTCGGCCTCGGCGTGCTCTTGGCCGGCGGCCAGATCCGCAAGATGATCTCGTCCTATGTCGGCGAGAACAAGCTGTTCGCCGAACTCTACCTGTCCGGCAAGCTGGAGCTGGAGTTCAACCCGCAGGGCACGCTGGCCGAGCGCATCCGCGCCGGCGGCGCCGGCATCCCCGCCTTCTTCACCAAGACCGGCGTCGGCACCCTGGTGGCCGAGGGCAAGGAGGTGCGCGAGTTCGACGGCGAGGCCTATGTGATGGAGCGCGGCCTCACCGCCGACCTTTCCATCGTCAAGGCCTGGAAGGGGGACGCCGAGGGCAACCTCGTCTATCGAAAGACCGCCCGGAACTTCAATCCGATCATGGCCGCCGCCGGCAAGGTGACCATCGCCGAGGTCGAGCACCTGGTCGAGGTCGGCGGGCTCGATCCCGATCAGATCCACACCCCCGGCATCTATGTCGACCGCATCCTTCAGGGCGCGGTCTACGAAAAGCGCATCGAGCAGGCGACTACCCGTCCGCGCACCGCGGCCGCCATTGGCGAGGAGGTCTGAGAGATGGCCTGGACCCGTAACGAGATGGCCGCCCGGGCCGCCCTGGAGCTGCGCGACGGCTTTTATGTCAACCTGGGCATCGGCATCCCGACCCTGGTGGCCAACTACATCCCAGATGGCATGTCGGTGGCGCTGCAGAGCGAGAACGGCATGCTCGGCATGGGCCCCTTCCCCTATGAGGGCGAGGCCGACCCGGACCTGATCAACGCCGGCAAGCAGACCATCACCGAACTGCCGCAATCCAGCTATTTCAGTTCCGCCGACTCATTCGCCATGATCCGCGGCGGCCATATCGACCTTTCCATCCTGGGCGGAATGCAGGTCTCCGAGACCGGCGACCTGGCCAACTGGATGGTGCCCGGCAAGATGGTCAAGGGCATGGGCGGCGCCATGGACCTCGTCGCCGGCGTCAAGCGGGTGGTCGTGGTGATGGAGCATTGCGAGAAGACCGGCGCGCCCAAGTTCCTGCGCGACTGCGGCCTGCCGCTCACCGGGGCCGGCGTCGTCGACCTGCTGATCACCGACCTCGCCGTGTTCGAGATCGACCGCAAGGCCGGCGGCGCGAGGCTCCTGGAGCTGGCGGCGGGGATCGATCTGGCCGAGCTGCGCGCCAAGACCGAAGCCGAATTCGAGGTCGCGGCCGCGCTGGCCTGAGGGCGCGGGCTGCACAACCAGAACGCATCATCTGCTCAGCGGCAAGGCGCCTGGACGCTTTCCCGCCATGCGGCTGGGGATTT
>DASQSO010000166.1:0-9338 GCA_035642335.1 Caulobacteraceae bacterium | reverse complement strand
GATCAGGCCGCGCAACAAAAGCTGCTGGGCCAGGTTCATGCGCGCGTCTGGCGGCATCTCGAAACCACGGAATTCCAGTAGGCCCAACCGGCCGGTGGGCCCGTCCGGCGAGTAGAGCTTGTCGATGCAGATCTCGGTGCGATGGGTGTTGCCGCTGACGTCGACCAGCAAGTTGCGCAGCAGCCGGTCGACCAGCCAGGGCGCCGGCGCCTCGCCCTGGTCCGGCGCCGGGATCATGCCCAGGGCCAGGTCCAGTTCGTAGAGCAGGTCGTTGCGCGCCTCGTCCACCCGCGGCGCCTGGCTGGTCGGACCGATGAACAGGCCGGAGAACAGGTAGGAGAGCGCCGGATGCCGCTGCCAGTAGAGCAAGAGGCTCTTCAAGAGGTCCGGCCGGCGCAGAAAGGGGGAATCCGCCGGGCTGGCGCCGCCGACCACCACATGCGCCCCGCCGCCCGTGCCGGTGTGACGGCCGTCGATCATGAACTTGTCGGCGCCAAGGCGACAAGCGCGGGCGTCTTCATAGACGCCGGCGGTGATCGCCACCGCCTCGCGCCAGTTGGACGCCGGCTGCACATTGACCTCAATGACGCCGGGATCGGGGGTGACCTTCAGCACGCCCATCCGCACATCGTCCGGCGGCGCATAGCCCTCGATGCGCACCGGCGCGCCCTCGGCCGCCGCCTCCAACTGGGCGACCAGTTCGAGATAGTCCTCCAGCCGCGCCAGTGGCGGCATGAAGACATAGAGGCTTCCGTCGCGCGGTTCGACCGAGAGCGCGGTGCGCACGATGACCGGTTTCGCCGGCGCCTTCACGGCCGCCGGAGTCACCGCGTCGAAGCTCGGCAGCGGTCCGCGATCCTCGTAAGGGTCCAGCGGGGTGATGTGGGGAAAGTCCTTGGGCTTGACCGTCGGCAGGGCGCCCAGCGGCAGGCGCAGGCCCACCGGCGAGTCGCCGGCGACCAGGAAGAGGGCCTTGCGCTTGAAACGCCAGGCCTCGCTCAGCCAGCCGTGGCCCTCGGCCTTGGACAGCGGCCGGCGAAGCGGCAGCACATAGCCGACCGCCTTCGACAGGCCGCCGGCCATGGCGCGGCGAAGGCCGTCGCGGCTGTCCTCGTCGTCGATGGCCTCGTCGGAGAGTTTCACGTCGGCCGGCAAATCGCCCTCGGCCTTGATCATCGACAGCGGGTCTTCGCGCGCCGGCAGGATGCAGGCCGGATCGACACCGAGCCGCGCCGCCAGCCGCTCGATCAGCGCCTTCGCCTCCGTTGCGGTGGCTGATCGTTTCGACGGCGCGACATCGGGGCCGCGCCAGACCGGCTTGCCGTCGCGGCGCCAGAACAGGCCCAGCGCCCAGCGTGGCAGGGGCTCGCCCGGATACCACTTGCCCTGACCGAAATGCAGCATGCCGCCGCGCCCGAAGCGGGTCCGCAAGCGCTCGATCATCTGGGTTGCGATCGCCGGTTTGGTGGGACCGGAGGCGTCGATGTTCCACTCGGCCGCCTCGAAGTCGTCGATGGAGACGAAGGTCGGCTCGCCGCCCATGGTCAGGCGCACGTCGTTGTTGTGCAACTGGGTCTCGATGCGCCGGCCGAGCCGATCGAGCGCGTGCCAGTCGTCGTCCTCGAACGGCTTGGTGATGCGGATGTCGTCCACCAGCCGGGAGACGTTCATCTCGAACTCGAAGGTGGTCTGCGCCGCGCTCACCGCCCCGGTGATCGGCGCCGAGGAGCGATAGTGGGGCGTGGCGGCCAGCGGCAGATGGCCTTCGCCGCAGAGCAGGCCCGAGGTGGCGTCGAAGCCGATCCAGCCGGCGCCCGGAATATAGACTTCGGCCCAGGCGTGCAGGTCGGTGAAGTCGACTTGCGTCCCTTGCGCCCCATCGACCGGATCGATGTCGGCCTTCAGCTGGATCAGGTAGCCGGAGACGAAGCGGGCGGCGAGACCGAGGCTACGCAGCATTTGCACCAGGAGCCAGGCGCTGTCGCGGCACGAGCCGGAGCCGATGGCCAGGGTCTGGTCCGGGGTCTGCACCCCCGCCTCCATGCGCACCAGGTAGGCGACCTTTTGCTGGACCTGGGCGTTCAGCCCGACCAGGAAGTCGGTCGTGCGCTGGCCGTCCGGCGCCAGGGCGGCGACCGCCTCGCGCAGCAGCGGCCCGTCTTCATCGACCTGCATATAGGCGGCGAGATCGGCGCGCAGGTCGTCGGCATAGCGGAACGGCATCAGCTCGGCGTCGGGCTCGACGAAGAAGTCGAACGGGTTGATCACCGACATCTCGGCGGTCAGGTCGACGGTGACGCTGAACTCGGCGGTCCGCTCCGGAAAAACCAGCCTGGCCATCCAGGCGCCATGCGGATCCTGCTGCCAGTTGATGAAGTGGTTGGCCGGCGTGACGGTCAGCGAATAGCTGGGGATGCGCGTGCGGCAGTGCGGCGCCGGCCGCAAGCGGACGACCTGCGGCCCCAGCTCGACTAGCCGGTCGTAGCGGTAGCGTGTCACGTGATGCAGCGCGGCGGTGACCGACAGGGCGATCTCCAGCTTCAAAAACCGGCGGAATACGCCCGCCGCGCTCAGTCCTAGCGATCAACTGGCCGTCGTCACAAGGCTTTGCCGTCGATCAGGGCATGGCGAACCGACGCATGGCCCTTTCTTGGGCGCCGCCCCGAGCGCGCTTCAGGCGGCCGCGAAGGTCGCGGCGATGAAGCCGCCGCCGAGCACGCGGGTGGGCGAGGCGGCGTCGTAGAGGACGCAGGCCTGGCCCGGCGAGACCCCTTCGTCCGGCCGCTCGAACACCACCCTCGCCTCGCCGCCGGCGACCATCAGGCGCGCCGGAACTGGATCGCGGGTCGAGCGGACGCGGGCCAGGACGGCGCGGCCGTCGGCGGCCTCGATAGTCGGCTCGTCGCCCAGCCAGTTGCTGTCCTTCAAGGTCAGGGCCGCGGTCGCCAGCGCCTCGCGCGGGCCGACGATCACCCGGCGTGTCTGGGGCTCCAGGCGGACCACGAACAGCGGATCGCCGACCGCGACGTTCAGGCCGCGCCTCTGGCCGACCGTGTAGCGGCTGACCCCCTCGTGGCGGCCGAGCACGCGGCCGTCCAGGTGCACGATGTCGCCCGCCGCCGCGCCTTGCGGGCGCAGGCGGTCGATCACCGTGGTGTAGCGGCCTTCCGGCACGAAACAGATATCCTGGCTGTCCGGCTTGTCGGCGACGTTCAGGCCAAGCTCGGCCGCGACGCGGCGCACGACCGGCTTGGGCAGACCGCCAAGCGGAAAACGCAGGAAATCCAGCTGGTCGCGGTTGGTGGCGAACAGGAAATAGGACTGGTCTCGCGCCGCATCGACCGCGCGGTGCAGCTCCGGCCCGTTCGGACCGTCGAGCCGGCGCACATAGTGGCCGGTGGCCATGGCCGCGGCGCCCAGATCGCGAGCGGTGTCCAGCAGGTCGCGGAACTTGACCGTCTGGTTGCAGCGCACGCAGGGGATCGGCGTCTCGCCGCGCAGATAGGCGTCGGCGAACTCTTCCATCACCGCCTCGCGGAACCGGCTCTCATAGTCCAGCACATAGTGCGGCATGCCGATGGCCTCG
Organism: Caulobacteraceae bacterium; assembly: GCA_035642335.1. Lineage (GTDB taxonomy): Bacteria > Pseudomonadota > Alphaproteobacteria > Caulobacterales > Caulobacteraceae > Poindextera. The sequence goes on along the minus strand of DASQSO010000166.1, from coordinate 5,752 downwards.
GCCGCCGCGCGGGCGTCGTGGATGTCCTGGCCGGCGCAGCAGGCGCCCTTCTTCTGGACCGCCGCGCCATGGTCGTAGAGCTGCAGGGTGACGCCCACCGCCTCGTAGCCGGCGCGCTTGACCAGCGCCGCGGTGACTGTCGAATCCACCCCGCCGGACATGGCGACCAGCACCCGCGCGCCCTTGGGCAGGGCGACCTCGGTTGCGGCGACGGCGATGGCGTCGGTTTCGGCTGTGTCGAGCGGCATGGCGGGTCTTTGGCGATACGAGCCGCCAATCTAGCGATTGGGCGGTGGTTTTGCGAGGCCGCCCCGCCGTTCAGCGGCCGGCGGCGGTCAGCGCCGCCTGATCGACGATCGAAACCTCGACTGTCGATCTGTCGTCGGAATTTACCAATCTAATCATCGCGCGGCAGGCCTGCAACGTGTCTTCCAAGGTCACACTTACGGTCGACCAGATGACTCAGTCGTTATTGCAGGTAATCCAAGATCAATAAGAGCGGATGGTCTTTAACGAAACGTTCGTCATTCACGACCAACAAGCGCTAGCGTGATTATCTGTCTCTTAACTGTCTCAGTTAAGCGGCTGTTATGCCCGCACGGCTATGGTCCGGCCCAGCAGTGACGTGAGAAAGGCGTGAAGCCATGTTGCAACAGCAACGCCTCAACAGCAAGGGTGAGAAGTACGTGATCGGTCCGACCGGCGCGCCCCTCACCTTGTCGGACCTTCCGCCGGAGAACACCCAGCGGTGGGTGATCCGCCGCAAGGCCGAGGTGGTGGCGGCGGTGCACGGCGGGCTGTTGTCGCTCGATGAAGCCTGCACCCGCTATTGCCTGACCAGCGAGGAGTTCCTCGGTTGGCAAAAGTCGATCGAGCTCCACGGCTTGGCCGGCCTGCGTACAACCCAGCTGCAGAAGTACCGCTAGCCAGGGAACCGTCGCCAACGGCGTTAAGCCCCGCGTCCGCTCGATCATCGAGCGCTTCCGTCCCGCCGGCTCGACGTTGCAGGAATCCCGAGACACTGCTAGCGAACCTCGCCGGCCCACATCCGGCGCCGCTAGCGTGGAACTGGTCATGCGTCGCCCTACGATCACCCGGAGCGGTTCGGCCAACTCGCTGATCTGGGAAATCCTGACCTTCGAAAGGCTGCTGACCGGCCCGGTCGTGCACATCATCTATTGGGCGGGCCTGGGGATCATCGCGCTGATCGGGTTTTCGGCGATCGGCGCGGCCATTGGACTGGCTATTCGCGAAGCCAGCCTGATCAGCCTTTTGCTGGCCATCCCGGTGCTGGTTGGCGGCCTGCTGGTCGTAACGGCCCTCGGCCTGATATGGCGGGGCACCTGCGAGTTCTACGTCGCCATCTTCCGCATCAGCGACGACCTGCGCTCGCTGCGGCAATACGAAGAAAACCGGATCCCGCCGGCGCCGCCGGCCTTCTAAGGGCCAGCCACCGGAGCCGCGCATGCATTCCGAGCCCTTCGATTTCGAGAATGCGCGCGGTCAGCGACTGTCCGCCCGGCTCGACCGGCCCGACGGGACAGCGCACGCCTTTGCGCTCTTCGCCCATTGCTTCACCTGCGACAAGACCTCCAAGGCCGCCGTCCGTATCAGCCGCGCCCTGGCCGACATGGGGGTCGGGGTGCTGCGTTTCGACTTCACCGGCCTCGGCGACAGCGAGGGCGAGTTCGCCGCCACCGGATTTTCCTCAAACGTCGAAGACCTGATCTCCGCCGCCCGCCACATGGCCGATCACGGTCACGCGCCAGAGCTGCTCATCGGTCACAGCCTGGGCGGCGCGGCGGTGCTGGCGGCCGCGGGCGACATCGCCTCGGCCAGGGCGGTCGCCACCATCGGCGCGCCCAGCGATCCGGCCCATGTGCTGCGCCTGCTTGGCGCGGACCTCGCGGCGATCGAGGCCGACGGAAAGGCGGAGGTCAGCATCGGCGGACGGCCCTTCACCCTCGGCAAGGGTTTCATCGACGACGTGCGCACGCAGTCGCTGTCCGAGCGGATCCCACATCTCGGGCGCGCGCTTCTGGTGCTGCATTCGCCGGTGGATCGGATCGTCGGGATCGAGAACGCCACGGGCATCTTCCTGCCCGCCCGCCACCCCAAGAGCTTCGTCTCGCTGGACAAGGCCGACCATCTTTTGACCAATCCGGCGGACGCCGACTACGCCGGGGCGGTCATCCGCGCCTGGGCCGGCCGCTACGTCGGCATGGCGGTCGACGAGGCGGTGGAAACAAACGACGGCGCGGTGACGGTCGAGGAGACCGGCGCGGGCAAGTTCCAGGTCCAGGTCACGGCGCACGGCGCCCGCTTCTTCGCCGACGAGCCGGTCGGTGTCGGCGGGATGGGATCGGGACCCAGCCCCTATGAACTGGTCGCGGCGGGCTTGGGCGCCTGCACCTGCATGACCGTGCGCCTCTATGCCGACCGCAAGGGGTGGCCGCTGCGGCGGGTGCGCGCCAGCGTCCGCCACGAAAAGACCGGGGGCCAGACGCCGCCCGACACCTTCCGGCGCCTGATCGGTTTCGAGGGTCCGCTCGACGCCGAGCAGCGCGCCCGGCTGTTCGAGATCGCCGACAAATGCCCGGTGCACCGTACGCTGGAAGGCGGTTCGCGCGTCGTCACCGCCGCGTTCACCGCCGCGCCCGCGAGTGCGCCGAGTCCCGCCGCCGTAGAGGCCACGGCGAGCGAGCACTTCCGCGACATGGACGCCGAGTGCCGGAAAGACGCCTAGGCGCGCCTTAAGACTTCTCCCACGATCAGCGGACCTATGTGTTCGACGGCGGTCAGAAGGTTGCGCAATCCTTGACTTTCCAGGAAAACCGAGTCCCCGCGTCTTTGCGGCGCCGTGAGCTTACATTGCCGTGAACGCTACGAGACGCTTGGTGGATTCTCAAGGAATCCAATGACAAAAATAGTTAACGCTAGCGCTTGCGACGCGATTCCAAATCATCCTAGATTCGTTTTCGAAGGGTTCACGATTAACCAAGCTTAAAGGTTCTTAAGACCTTAATTCGCCCGTGGGCTTTGCGGGTGGCGACCGAGTTTCCGTGGTTATTCACCGCCTTGCGCGGGGAGGGGCTAGATGCGCGTCTTGTTGATCGAGGATGACAGCGCCACCGCGCAGAGCATCGAGCTGATGCTGAAATCCGAGGGATTCAACGTTTACACCACCGACCTCGGTGAGGAAGGCATCGATCTGGGCAAGATCTACGACTACGATCTGATCCTGCTCGACCTCAACCTGCCGGACATGAGCGGGTTGGAAGTCCTGCGTACCTTGCGGGTCGGCAAGATCAACACGCCGGTAATGATCCTGTCGGGCACGTCCGAGATCGACACCAAGGTGAAAACCTTCGCCGGCGGCGCCGACGACTACATGACCAAGCCCTTCCACAAGGACGAGCTGGTCGCGCGCATCCATGCGGTGGTGCGCCGGTCCAAGGGCCACGCCCAGTCGGTCATCAAGACCGGCGACATCACGGTCAATCTGGACGCCAAGACGGTCGAGGTGAACGGCGCGCGGGTGCACCTGACCGGCAAGGAATACCAGATGTTGGAACTTCTCTCCCTGCGCAAGGGCACGACCCTGACCAAGGAGATGTTCCTGAACCACCTCTATGGCGGCATGGACGAGCCCGAGCTGAAGATCATCGACGTCTTCATCTGCAAGCTGCGCAAGAAGCTGGCCGCCGCCACCCACGGCAAGCACCATATCGAGACCGTTTGGGGCCGCGGCTACGTGTTGCGCGACCCGCAGGAGGCGATGGACGTCGCGACCGTCGCCGCCTAGCGCGCGCTGCTGGTTGGCCGCGCGATCGCCGCGGCTACCGCGATCGGGGCTTAGCGACCGTCCAGATAGACGACCGGAAGGACCAGGGCCGAGGGGTGGTCCTTGTCGAAATAGACCGTGTTGGTCGCTACCCGCGGTGGCTTCGGGTCGGCGGCGGTGTCGCCGTTGTTGTGATTGACCACGAAGCGCGGGCTGTTGGATGACGTGATGTGTAGCGCGATGCGGTGGCCTTTTTCGAAAGTCAGGGCGGTGTTCCACAGATCGATGGTCATCTCTTCCGGCGCGCCCGGTGTCATCATCTTGACCTCGTCGGGCATGCGGCCGTTGCGGTAGCGGGCGCGGATCGGCGCATCCAGCACCAGAGCCTCGTAGCCGTCTGGATAGACATCCACCAGCTTGGCTTCGAAGTCGGTGTCGGGGCCGTCGGTGGCGCCATAGAGCTCGACCTTGACCGGCCCGGCGATGGCCACGTCGTGGTCCAGCACCGGAGTCTGGAAGCGCAGATAGTCCAGTCGCCCCTTGATCGGCCGCTGGTCCTCGGGCCCGCGGTCGAAGACGAGATTGGCGCCGCCGAGGGTCGGAACCGGATTGGCCGGATCGAACGTGTACGACGTCTTGGCGGTCTCGATGTCCGGCGCCGTGGTGGTCAGGCCGAGATCTGGCGTCAGATAGTAGCGGGTTTCGCGATAGTCGATCGGCCAGTTGGCAGCCTTGATGGTCCGGTTCAGCTGTGAATAGGCGCCCTTCTCGGCCGAGGCCATCATGAAGAAGTCCACCGGTGGCTCGCTCATGACACCGTTGTCGATCCCCTTCAGCCAGTAGTCGAACCAGCGGACATCGTTGCCGGCGCTCAACACCGCGAAGAGGCCGTCCTGGCCGGGATAGGCCAGGTTTCCCGACAGCCGCCCGTGGCCGAACGGACCCATGCTCAGGCGCTGATTGCCGCGCGCGCCCTTGGCGCCGTGGTTCTGCAGGTATTCGAAATTATAGACCGTGCCGGTGTTGAAGATGTCGTACCAGCCGCCGACGTTCCAGATCGGGATGTCGACATATTTCAGCTCCGCTCCTGGCCCCGCCCGGTCGGTGAATACGCTGCGGGTCGAGCCGGCCAGGGCGCGGGCGACAGCCTCGTCGCTGACGCCCTGGCCCTTCATCCAACCGGTGGTGTCCTTGTCCTTGGGTACGCCGCCCAGGAAGGAGGTGGTGAAGGTCTCGTTCGGCGCGACGATGATGTAGGCCGCCTTCAGGTGCGGCGGCGCGGCGACGGCGGCCAGGTTGGAGGTGATGCCCATGGCCGAGCCGCCGGTGATGCCGATCTTGCCGTTGCTCCAGGGCTGTGTGGCCAGGCCCTCGACGGTGTCGTAGCCATCTTCGATGTCGGGGACGAAGGCCTCGTAGAAGCCCTGCGAATGGCCCTTGCCGCGCACGTCCTGCACCACATAGGCATAGCCGGCGTCGGTGAAATGCCCGGCGCCGCCACCGAAGCCACCGCCGAACATGCGGCCGTCCTTGAGGTAGGGTGTGCGGGTCAGGACGACCGGCCAGGGGCCCTTGCCCTCGGGCAGATAGACATTGGCGGCGAGCTTAACCCCGTCGCGCATGGTGGTGAAGATCTCCATGCTGGGCGCAGGCGCCGGCGCGCCAACTGGCCCGGCGACTGGAGCCGCGGCTGCGGCGCCGGGCGACGCGCTGGCGGACGCAGTCTGGGCCAGGGCCTGGTCGCCGGCGAGCAACACAGCGGCCAGGCACGCGGTCGTCAGCAATCGATGGATGGACTTTAGCACGGCGGTCCCCCCGACAAGGCAAGTCTTCTTATGTTGGGACCAAGCCTAGTGGTCCCGCCCAAGACTGCAACGGGTTTCCGGCCGATTTAGCGCGGGCGGACGGGGACTCTTGAGAGCTCCAGATTGTCGTAGCGGTCGGGAATCAAGCGCGCGAGCACCAGGC
>DASQSO010000165.1:0-3083 GCA_035642335.1 Caulobacteraceae bacterium | reverse complement strand
TCGCCGCCCAGGGCGTGGCCGTGGCCATGGTGGACTTCCGCAACTGCCTGACCGCCTCGTCGGCGCCGGAAGTGGCGCCGTTCCCGGCCGGGCTGAACGACTGCGTTTCCGGGCTGAAGTGGGTGCGCGCCAACGCGGCGGCGTTGAACATCGACCCGGGCCGGATCATCGTCGCCGGCGAGAGCGGCGGCGGCAATCTGGCGCTGGCCACGGCGCTGAAGCTGAAAAAGGACGGCGATCTCGGCCTGATCAAGGGCGTCTACGCCCTGTGCCCCTATATCGCCGGCAAGTGGCCGTCGCCGGACAGCCCGTCCTCGACCGAGAACAACGGCATCCTGCTGGACCTGCACAACAACCGCGGCGCCATGGCCTATGGGATCGAGGCGCTGGAGAGCCGCAATCCGCTGGCTTGGCCCGGGTTCGCGACGGCCGAGGACATCACCGGCTTTCCGCCGACCGTGATCAGCGTCAACGAGTGCGATCCGCTGCGCGACGAGGGGATCAACTTCTATCGCCTGCTGATGCGCAACGGCGTCGCCGCCCGTTGCCGCCAGGTGATGGGCACCATCCACGGCGCCGAGATCTTCGCCGTCGCCTGCCCCGACATCAGCCGCGCCACCGCCGGGGACATGGCGGGGTTCGCGAGGGGGTAGGTTCTTAAATTCGGCCGGAGCCGTCTGGCGCGATCCTTCTCCATCTCGCGAACCTGTCCGCCGCGCCGGCGAGCTATCTCGCGGTCGGCACGCGCAAGGTAGGGATCGAGACCATCCACTATCCCGACGACTTTCCCGAACCGCGCACGGTCGAGCGCGACGCTTCGGGCAAGCGCCTCGGACGCTGATTGACATCGGGGGCTTACTTCGCCAACCTTCGCCAAGGCTGATACGGCCTGCCGCTTGCGGCCCTTATTCGGGTTCGGTGAACGTATCGCGGAGACCTTCTCGCCCTTTGCCCTGAGCGAACGGGCCAGCAACGCAAGCCCCTGGCGCATCTCGGTTCGCTCGCAGCAAAGGACGACCCCATGCGCGATTTCCGCGACGCCAAAGCCATGGCGCAGACGCTTCGGACGGCTTTGGCCGCCAAGGGCCTGAAAATCACCAACAGTGAAAGCCTCGAACTGATCGCCCAGGCGCTCGGCGTCAGGGACTGGAACACGCTCTCGGCCATGATCCGCGCCGAGACCGACACCGCGCCGAAGGATGCGGCGACGCCGCCCGTGGTCGCCGATCCAGCACCGCCGCCTCACGGACAAAGGTTTTCACCCGAGCTCGAAGAGACGCTGCACCGGGCCGTAGCACTCGCCAACCAGCGAAACCACAAATACGCGTCGCCTGAGCATCTGCTACTGGCGCTGACCGACGACCCGGATGCGGCGGCGGTGATGAGCGCCTGCAATGTCGACCGGGAAAAGCTCCGGTCGGAACTGGCCGCCTATCTCGCCACCGAGCTGGGCTCGATCGTCGATGACCAGGGCGGCGGGACCGCCGCGCCGATGGCGGGTTTCCAACGCATTGTTCAGCGTGCGGTGATCCATGTCCAAGCGAGAGGCGGCGGGTGGGTGACCGGCGCCAACGCGCTGGTCGCCGTTTTTGCCGAGCGCGAGAGCCGCGCCGCCGCTCTTCTGCTGCAGCACGGGATCAGCCGCGACGACGCCGTGAACTTCATCGCACGCGGCGTCGTCAAGGGCGGCGGGTCCGCCGCGGCCTGATCGGGCGCGGGTTAGACCGCACCGGCCGCCCGCATCCGCGCCACGACGACGAAGCGCGTGGCCGCATATTGGACGGCGAACAGGCCAAGCTTGGTGGCGATGGGAAAGACGCCGATGAACCAGGCCCAGACCTTGGGGTCGCCGTGCGCCACCAGGACGAGGTTGAGTACGCCGGTCGCGAACATCAATCCGGCCCAGACATAGCCGAAGGCGACGGAGACATCGCGGCTCCAGCACAGGGCCAGCGGCGGCTGATAGCGGGCCATCCAGCCGCGCCTCAGCATCACCCCGCCGATGATGGCGTAGATCAGGGTGGGCTTCAGCATGATGAAGCGCGGGTCGTGGGCGTAGAGCGAGGCGCCGCCGAAGACGACGACAAGGCCGAGGCTCATCCACTGCATCACGTCGATGCGCGCGCGGCGCAGCTTCAGATAGGCGATCTGGCCGACTCCGGCGGCGACGGCCAGGCCAGTGGCGACATAGACGCTGTGGGTGACGGCATAGAGGCCGACGAACATCAGCGTGGAGAGCAGGTCGGCGGCGAGCCACTTCCCGGCGTGGACGATGGGGTGGACGCGCGAGCCTTCAAGTTCGGCGTCGGATAGGGTGTCGGTCACGGTGGTCATGGCGGGCTCCATTGGCTTGGCGCCCCTGAAAGGCGCCGCCGGCCGCCGCTTCGCCAGCGAGGTTGCGCCGCTCGGCGAACGGCTTCGCGGCCCGGCCAGCGGGATGCGCGAATGGGTGAATGGGCGGCAGGGTTTGCCGGCCTCTTCCGACGCAGGCTAAACCCATGCCATGAGCGAAGAGCCGCGCCTTTTCGGTACGCCGCGCGAGTGGGCCAAGGACCTCGCCATCGCCACGGCGGTTGGGGTGTTCTTCGGCATTATCGGCCCGTTCGGGAGCTTCCTGGGCGGGACGATCGAGATACGGGTCGCCTATTGGGTCGCCAACATGTGGATCGGCTTCGTCATGCTGACCACCATCGTGCGGCTGGCGATCCGGGTGGCGGCGCCGCTGGACCTGCCAATCTGGTTCGCCCTGGCACTTGGCGTGGCCATCGGCGTCGTGCCGCTATCGATCGTGCTGGCCTATTTCTCGGCCATGGTCTGGCCGCCCAACCACGGCCATCTGACCCCGCTGTTCAACCAGTACGGCCAGGTCCTGGCGATCTCGGAGCCCTTCGCCTTCGGCTATTACTTCCTGCTGGATCGCGGCTGGACCGGCGCGGTGAGGGGCGCGCGGCCTGTAGCGCCCGACGCGATTGACGCGCCGCCTCCCGCCGGCACGGGCGCCGGCTTCCTAGACCGGCTGCCGCCGCGCCTTGGGCGGGACCTGCTCTGCCTGCAGATGGAGGACCACTATGTGCGCGTCCATA
>DASQSO010000164.1:0-3053 GCA_035642335.1 Caulobacteraceae bacterium | reverse complement strand
AGCTGGAGCGCGCCGGCCGCTCGGGGCTGCCGGCGCCACGCTGGGTCGACACCCTGCCGATGGCGCAGAAACGTTTCCCTGGCGCGCACAATTCTCTCGATGCGCTCTGCAAGCGGTTCAAGATCTCGCTGGCCGAGCGGGAGAAGCACGGGGCGCTGATCGACGCCCAGCTACTGGCCGCTGTCTATCTTGAACTCAATGGCGGCCGCGAGCGAGGGCTGGATCTGACGGTCGCGAGCGCTGGCGGCCTGCCGGAGCTGGCGGGGGGCGAGACTCGCCACGGCCCGCGCCCAAGGCCGCTCGCCGCCCGCTCGACCGACGCCGAGCGCGAGGCGCACCTGGCCTTTGTGCGCGACATGCTGGGCGACGAGGCGGTCTGGCTGAAGTTCGGGCTCGACTGAATCCGCGGAGGTCTAGGCTTGGCCCGCCGGCTCGCTCGCCATCTGGGCCTGCCGGGACGCATAGACCGCCGTGAAATCGATCGGGTCGATCATGAAGGGCGGAAAGCCGCCGTCCGAAGTCATTCCGGCGATCAGCCGCCGCGCGAACGGGAACAGGAAACGCGGGCACTCGATCAGTAACACCTGCTCCATGTTTTCCGGCGGGATGCCGTTGATCTGGAAGAGGCCGCCGTAGAGCAGCTCGATGGTGAAGATCGGCTCACCATTGTTCTGCGCCGAGACCGTCAGCTTCAGGTCAACTTCGTAGAGCTCGTCCGGCCGCGCCCGAGCGGCCATCTCGACCCCGAGGTCGATCTGCGGCTGGGTCGCCGAACTGCGCAGGGATTCCGGCGCCCGGGGATTTTCGAACGACAGGTCGCGAATGAACTGCGCCATGATCCGGATGCCGGGCGCGGAGCCGACGACCGGCTCGACAGGGACGGGGCTGATTGGCCCGGCGGAGCCTTGGTCGGTCATGGATGGCGGATCCCGTCTTTCGCGGCCCGTGACAAAGGCGCTTCTTGGAGGTTGACGGCGGGGCTGCTATCACGCGGACTGAAGGCGCGCAACGCGCCACCTGACGAAGCGGCCCCAAGCGGACTATATAGAAACTCGAGCGACTGAAGCCGGGTCCGGTCGCCCGGCGTCCCGCTCAATATCCCCGGTGTCGATCTGCAGCTCTTGGAACTCATCATCATCGCCGTCGTGGCCGCCGTGGTGCTTTACCAGCTCTACGCCGTGCTTGGCCGTCGTGTCGGCCGCCAGCCGGAAGACGTGGCCCAGCCCGCGACCCTGCCGAGGACAGGCGACGCAGAGCCGTTCACGCCTCCGGCGGACGCGAGCCCAACGCCGTCGGGCGTGGCCGCGATCCGCGCCCGCGACCCGGGTTTCGATCCCGCCAAGTTCGTCGCCGGTTCGCGCCAGGCCTACGAGATGATCGTCAGCGCCTTCGCCACCGGCGACCGCGCGACGCTGGAGCGGCTGGTCTCCCCGACGGTGATGAGCGGCTTCGCCAAGGTGATGGCCACCCGCGAGACCGAGGGCCGCAGCGAAACGGTCGAATTCACCCAACCGCCGCGGGCCGATCTGGAAAGCGCCGAGGTCACCGGCGACCTGGCCCGCGCCAAGGTGCGTTTCCTGGCCGAATTCCGCAGCCGCAGCAAAGGCCCGGAAGGCGAGGCGGTCGATGATCGGCGCACAGCCGAGCTCTGGACCTTCGAGCGCCGCCTTTCCAGCCGCGATCCGAACTGGACCCTGGTCAGGGTCGACGCCGCCGAGGCCTGACAGGTCGTGAGGGGTTTTCGGCGGCTAGTGCCTCTTGTCGCCCTGCTCGCGCTGACCGCCTGCGCCACTCATCCACCGCCGCGCCCCAACGCGCCCTATCGCGAGCGTCCCTACGAGCGACCGGCGGAACGCCCGCGTTCGCCTCAGGCGCAAGCGCCCGAAGGCGGGGCGATTCCACTGTCCGCCCTGCCCGGCTGGTACGCCGAAGACTATTCGGCGGCGCTTGCCGCGTTCGCCGCCGGCTGCCCGGTTTCGCACGATGCGAGACTGGCGGAAATCTGCAGGGACGCCCGCGAGACCGGGCCGCTCGATGAAGGTGGCGCCCGTGTCTTCCTGGAGCGAAAGTTCCGCGCGCGCGACATCGGCGACCAAGGCGTGCTGACCGCCTATTTCGTCCCCGAATACGAAGCGCGCGAGACGCCGGAGCCGCCGTTCACCGCTGCGGTCCGGCCAAAGCCGTCGGGCCTGGAGGCCTTGCGACCGCTCGGTGATCGCGCGGCGATCGAGGCGGCGGCGCCGGAGCAGGCCCTGGCGTGGATGAAGCCGGAAGATCTCTTCTTCATGCAGATCCAGGGCTCCGGCGTGCTCGACCTGCCGGATGGCGAGCGGCTGAAAGCGACGGTCACCTCCACCAACGGCCTGCCCTTCGTCGCCATCGCCGGGGTGCTGCGTCAACGCGGGGACCTGCCGGCCAAGGGCGTCTCTGGCGAGGCCATCCGCGCCTGGCTGGCCGACCATCGCGGCCCGGAGGCCGACGCGGTGATGGATCAGAACCCCCGCTACGTCTTCTTCGCCCTAGCCCGCGACGACGGACGCGAGCCGGCCGGCACGGCCGGGACGCCGCTGATCGCTGGCCGCTCCGTCGCGGTCGATCTGGGCTATCACGATCTCGGCGGCGCCTATTGGATCGACGCCGATTCTCCGCTGCTGAACGGCGCGCCAGTGCTCTACCGACGGCTGGTCATGGCGCTGGATACCGGCGGCGCCATCAAGGGGCTGGTGCGCGCCGATCTCTACATGGGCCGCGGGCCACAGGCCGGCGATGAGGCCGGGCGCGTGCGGCACGTGCTGAAGCTCTACGCCCTGGTCCCGGCCGAGCCGTGAAACGCGGCCTGAAATCGGACGAGCTGGCGTTGTGGGGCCATGTGGCCGCAACCGTGCGTCCGTTGGGCGCGCGGCGGCTACCTGGAAAGGCCTATCCCGCGCCTGCCGGTCCGCTGATCCCGCCGCAGCCCGCCGGCGCGACCGGCTCGCCGCCGAAGACCCTCGATCCACGGCTGGCGCGGCGGCTGGCGCGCGAGCGCGACCTCGTCAGTGGCCGGCTCGACC
>DASQSO010000163.1:0-3324 GCA_035642335.1 Caulobacteraceae bacterium | reverse complement strand
GGCCGAGCGGGCTCCAGGATTCGGTGATGATTCCGTGGCTGGCGTCGGCGGCGCGCCAGGTGCGCTGCTGAAAGCTCGGATGCAGCTCGATCTGGTTCAGCACCGGGGTGATGCCGGTCTCGCCGATGATGCGGTCCAGATGCTCCGGCGCGAAATTGGAGACCCCGATGGACTTGGCCTTGCCCTCCTCGCGCAGCCGGATCAGGGCGCGCCAGCTGTCCAGATAGAGGTCCTGCTTCGGCGCCGGCCAGTGGATCAGATAGAGGTCGACATGGTCGAGGCCGAGCCGCTCCAGGCTTTTCTCGCAGGCGCGCAGACCCCGATCGAAGCCCTGGCTGCCGTTCCACAGCTTGGTGGTGATGAACACCTCCTCCCGCGACAAGCCCGAAGCGCGGAAGCCGTCGCCGACGCCGACCTCGTTGCCATAGACCGCGGCGGTGTCGATCGAGCGGTAGCCGTCGGCCAGCGCGACCCGCACCGCCTCGGCCGTCGCTTCGGGCGGGGTCTGGAAGACGCCGAGGCCGAGCTGCGGCATCACGCGGCCGTCGTTGAGGGTCAGGGACTGTTGCTGCGGCATGGGACTTTTCCTGCGAAACTTGAACGCGGCCACCTATGGCGCATCGGCCGCTTGACCTCCAGCGGCCAGGCTGGCTAGCTCTTCCCATGTCGACGATTGTCGTGAGCTAAGGCCCCGCGCCAAGCGGGTTTCACCGGACCGCCAGGCCATCGCGATGAATCGCGCCCGCCGCGCGGTCCGCCCTCACCTCTCTTCGAAAGATCACAATCTTGACCGATATAGATTCGAACGGTCCGTCTGATGGCCCGACCGCCATGCCGATCCTGCACACCGAACGGCTGGAGATCCGCCCCATCCGAAGCGGCGACCTCGCCGATTGCCGGCAGATCTACCGGGACATCGGCTGGGCGGATTCCGACCGCTCCGACGCCGACAATCTTGCGCGCCGGCGAAGCTGGGTGGACTGGTCCATCGCCAACGAGCGCGAACTCGGCCGGCTGGCCCAGCCGCCGATGGGCGAGCGGACCGTGATCGACCGCGCCGGCGGCGCTTTCGTCGGCCTGGTCGGCCTGAACCCCGCCCTGGGCCCATTCGGACAGCTTCCGATGTTCGGCGGCGTGGAGAACGCCCGTTCGACCCTTGAGGTCGGCCTGTTCTGGGCCATCACGCCGCTGCGCCAGGGCCAAGGCCTGGCCACCGAGGCGGCCCAGGCGCTGATCGACTACATGTTCGACGTCCGCCGCCTTGCCCGCGTCGTCGCCACCACCGAGCACGACAACCACGCCTCGATCGCGGTGATGCGCCGGCTGGGCATGCGGGTGGAGGCCAACCCCTGGCCCGATCCCTTCCATTTCCAGACCGTCGGCGTGCTCGACGCGGGAGACCGGCCATGACCGCGTCCCCGATCGTGCGAGCCGGCGACCACCACGCCGCATTCGAGGACGGCCCCGATCACGGCCGCATCCTGGTCTTCGGCCGCGACACCGGCGGCGCCTATGGGTTGATGGAATGGATCGTCGCCCCGTCGTTACCGGTCGATGGGCGAACCTACGGCGCGCATCTGCACGCCGGCTGCGAGGAGACCTTTCTGGTGCGCTCCGGAAGCCTCGACTTCCTGTTGGACGACGAGGTCGTCACCCTCGGTCCCGGCGACTTCGTGCGTGCGCCGCCCGGCATGCGCCACGGCTACGCCAATGTCTCGGGCGCGCCGGTGGAACTACTGGTCGGTTTCCACCCCGGCGGCCTGGAAGACCTCTTCCTCAAATACCGCACCGACGCCGCCGAACCGGCCGAGGGCGATGGCTTCAAGGCCGATGCGGAGCGGCTGTTCGGCTCGGTGTTCGATCTGGACTAGGAGCCTTGGTTGACGCCAGCCCCGGCGCGGGCGATGCCAGCCGCATGGGAGAGCCGCCGCAAAGTGTCGATGTCGTGGTGGTCGGCGCCGGCAACGCCGCCCTCTGCGCGGCGCTGGCGGCGACCGAGCAAGGCGCCTCGGTGCTGGTGCTGGAGCGGGCGCCCAAGGAGTTGGCCGGTGGCAACAGTCGCTTCACCGCCGGGGCCTTTCGCTGCGTCTATGACGGGGTGGATGATCTCCGCGCCCTGATGCCGGACCTGACCGACGACGAGGTCGCGGTCGCCGATTTCGGGACCTATCGCGCCGACCAGTTCTTTGACGACATGGGACGGATCACCGAATACCGCACCGATCCGGAGCTGTGCGAGCTGCTGGTGGGCCGCAGCCGCGAGACCATGCTGTGGATGCGCGGCAAGGGCCTGCGCTTCATGCCGATCTGGGGCCGGCAGGCCTATCGTATCGACGGCCGGTTCAAGTTCTGGGGCGGGCTGACAGTGGAAGCCTGGGGCGGCGGCCCCGGCCTGGTCGAGGCGCTCTATGCGGCCGCTGCCCGCAACGGCGTCACCATCGCCTTCGAGGCCCGCGCCCTCGACCTGATCGCCGACGACGACGGCGTCAAGGGCGTGCGCGCCCGCATCGCCGGCCGCACCCATGAGATCGCCGCCAAGGCGGTGGTGCTGGCCTGCGGCGGGTTCGAATCCAATGCCGAATGGCGCACCCGCTACCTCGGCCCCGGCTGGGACCTGGCCAAGGTGCGCGGCACGCGGTTCAACACCGGCGACGGCCTGCGCATGGCGCTCGACATCGGCGCCGCGCCGGCCGGCAACTGGTCCGGCTGTCACGCCGTGGGCTGGGATCGCAACGCGCCGGAGTTCGGCGACCTGGCGGTGGGCGACAATTTCCAGAAACATTCCTACCCGTTGGGCGTGATGCTGAATGCCCTGGGTGAGCGGTTCATCGACGAGGGCGCCGATTTCCGCAACTACACCTACGCCAAGTACGGCCGGGTGATCCTGAACCAGCCGGGCCAGTTCGCCTGGCAGGTGTTCGATGCGGCCACCATCCCGTTGCTGCGCGACGAATACCGCATCCGCCAGGTCACTCGCGTCCGCGCCGACACCCTGGAAGCCTTGGTTGAAAAGCTCGACGGCGTCGATCCGGTGCGCGCCCTGGCGACGCTGAAGGCGTTCAACGTGGCGGTGAAGCGTGACGCGGCCTTCGATCCCAACATCAAGGACGGCCGCTGCACGGTCGGCTTGGCCGTCCTCAAGTCCAACTGGGCCAATCCGATCGAGACCGGCCCGTTCGAGGCCTATGCGGTCACCTGCGGCGTCACCTTCACGTTCGGCGGCCTGAAGATCGACGGCGAGGGTCGGGTGATCAGCGCCGACGGGGCCGCGATCCCCGGCCTCTACGCCGCCGGCGAACTGGTCGGCGGGCTGTTCTATTTCAA
>DASQSO010000162.1:0-4539 GCA_035642335.1 Caulobacteraceae bacterium | reverse complement strand
CTTCGCACGCCTCGTCCGCGTCAATATCATGCACAGACGCCGGCTCGATCGACTCCTCAAGCCACCGCTAATACCTGTCGCCGACCCACGACAGCTATGCTTAGACCTGTGTCCCGCATGAACCGGACAGCCGTGGACTTGGTCGGGCCACCCATGATCACCGTCTTTGATCAGGTGTTCATGGGTCCCCCGCATTCCGCTTCGCTCCAGCGGGGGATAACGGTTTGGAGGCCTGTGTGGTTCACTCCGCCGCCTTCACCGCGCCCAACTCCGCCAGCACCTCGTCGGTGTGGCGGCCGAGCGGCGGCGGGTCGCGGCGGATACTGACCGGGGTCTTGGAAAAGCGCAGGCCCGGCTTCATCGCGCGATAGGGTCCCTCGCCTTCCAGCTGGCGCTGCTCGAACAGGGTCTCGCGCAGCTGCGGGTCATCGAAGATCTCGTCCGGCCTGTTGGCGCGCATGGCGGGGACGGCGTTGGCGGCGCAGAGCTGCATCCATTCATCGGTGGTGTGGGCGAGGGCGGCCTCGTCCATCATGGCGTAATATTCCGTCACCCTGGCCGGGCCTCGCGGCTTGGAGGTGAACCGCTCGCTCTCATAGGCGCCTGGCAATCCGCCCAGCGCCATGAAGCGGGCCGACTGCTCGGCATTGGCCGGCATGACCGACAGGTAGCCGTCCTTGGTGCGATGCGGCCGGCGGTGCGGCGTGATGGTGGTGGTGTGGCCGAAGTGGCCGGTGGCCGGCGCATAGGTCTCGCCATAGAGGTGCTCGGCCATGATGAAGCCGGTGAACACCTCCAGCATGGGCACGGCCACGTATTGGCCCTCGCCTGTGCGCTCCTTGTGGCGCAGCGCCGCCAGCATGGCGATCACCGCGAACAGGCCCGAGGTCTTGTCGGCGATGATGGTCGGCAGCGGCCGGAACACCGCGTCGGGCTCGACCAGGCCGTTCAGCCCGCAAGCGCCGCTGGCCGACTGGATCAGGTCGTCGAAGGCCTGGCGCCCGGCGTAGGGCCCGGCGGGGTCGTAACCCATCGCCTCGACATAGACGATGTCCGGCTTGATGGCGGCGACGGCCTCGTAGGCGAACCCCAGCCGCGCCATGGCCTCGGGCCGCATGTTGTGGATGAAGATGTCGGCGGCGCCCACCAGCCGGCGCAGCGCCTCGCGGCCCGGCTCGGTCTTCAGGTCCAGCACCACTGAGCGCTTGTTGCGGTTCAGCGCCACATAGACCGGCCCCATGGTCGGCGAATTGGGCGCCTTGCCGGAGGTGCGCTGGCGATCGCCCGACGGCTCCTCGATCTTGATCACGTCGGCGCCCAGGTCGCCCATGGTCTGGGTGGCGTAGGGGCCGAGCACGAACTGGGTCAGGTCGACGATCCGCACGCCGGCCAGCGGCCCGGCGGCCTTGGGGCTCTGGTCAGGGGTCTTGCTCATCGCCGCGGCGTCTCCTCGAACTCTCGTTTGCAAGATCGGTAGGCGACGATGGCCTCGCGGTCCAGCGTCGGCGTCTGGAACCGGCGGCCCATCGCCGGCCGGCGATCGCGCTTGCCGTCGCCGGCGCCAGCTTCTAAGCACGCCCCGTGCTCGACCACCTGAAAGCCAAGAACCGCGCCTGGGCGCAGCGCAAGGTCGCGGTCGACCCCGGATTCTTCGAGCGGCTGGCGGCGCAGCAGGCGCCGGAATATCTCTGGATCGGCTGCTCGGACAGCCGCGTGCCGGCCAACGAGATCGTCGATCTCGATCCCGGCGAGCTCTTCGTCCACCGCAACGTCGCCAATCTCGCCCCGCCCCAGGACGCCAACTACCTGTCGGTGCTGCAGTTCGCCGTGGACGTGCTGAAGGTCAAGCACGTCATGGTCGTCGGCCACTATGGCTGCGGCGGCGTCCGCGCGGCGGTGGACGGCCAGCGGCGCGGCCTGGTCGACCACTGGCTGCACCCGATCCGCGAAGTCGCCTACGAACATCGCCATGAACTGGCGGCGGTTCCGGACGAGGCCGAGCGGCTGGACCGGCTGTGCGAACTCAACGTCATGCGCCAGGTGCGCAACGTCGCTTCCGACGTATTCGTCCAGGACGCCTGGGCGCGCGGCCAGGATATATCCGTGCACGGATGGGTCTATTCCCTGGGCAGCGGCCTGGTCACCGACCTGGACGTAACCGTCAGCAGTCTGACGGATCTGGAACGGCTGGATTGATTAACCCATCGGCGGTTTTTAATCGTCATCCCCCGCTGGAGCGCGGCGGAATGCGGGGGACCCATACGCACTGATCAAAGACGGTGATCATGGGTGGCCCGAACAAGTCGGGCCATGACGGTTATAGTTTTGATCCTCTACCGCTCGGCGTCCACCGCGCGCCATTCGTGGGTCATTTCGTCCAGCTTCGCTTTCAGCTCCGTGGGCAGCGGGCCCTTTTCCGCCGCGGCCAGGCTGTCGGCCAGCTGGTCGGGGCGGCTGGCGCCGACGATGGGCGCGGTGATCGCCGGGTTGGACAGCACCCAGCACATGGCCATGGTGGTCATGTTCATGCCGGCCTCGTTGGAGAGGCCGCGCAAGGCGTCGACGCTGTCGAACTCGCGGTCGTGCCAGTAGCGCTCCTGATAGCGCGACCCGGCGTTGCCGAGCGTAAAGCGCGATCCCTCCGGTGGCGCGGCGCCACGCTCGTGCTTGCCGGTCAGCATGCCGCCGGCCAGGGGGTTGTACGGGATCACCGCGATCCCCTCCTCTTCGCAGAGCGGCAGCAAATCGCGCTCGAAGGTGCGGAACAGAAGGTTGTAGCGCGGCTGCACGGAATCGATGCGGGCGTAGTGGTTGATCTCGCTTCGCCCGACGGCGCGGGCGATGCGGAACGCCGGCCAGTTGGAGACGCCGATATAACGGGCCTTGCCGGCCTTCACGACCATGTCCAGCGCTTCCAGCGCCTCGTCGATCGGCGTCGACGGATCGACCCCGTGCAACTGGTAGAGGTCGACATAGTCGGTGCCCAGCCGCTTCAGCGAGGCGTCGATGGCCTCCAGGATGTGCTTGCGCGACATGCCCTGGTCCCAGGGCTTGGGGCCGGTCTGGCCGAAGCATTTGGTGGCCACCACATAGTCTTGCCGCTTGCCCTTCAGCCAGCCGCCGACGATCTCCTCGGTGCGCCCGACCGTGGCCCGGCCGCCGCCAAGCGGATAGACGTCGGCGGTGTCGAGGAAGTCGATGCCGCCCTCGGCGGCCCTGTCCATGATCGAATAGCTGAGCGCCTCGTCGCACTGCAGCCCGAAGGTCATGGTGCCGAGACAAAGCCGGGAAACGCGCAGGCCGGTGCGGCCGAATTTGATGTGTTGCATGGCCCAATCCTAGAGCGGGTTGAGGAAAAGTGCGAAGCGGTTTTCCGCCCGCAACCCGCTCTAACTCTGAGAGCCGATCACGTTTTTGAATTTGGATTGAAGCAATCCAAATTCAACGTGATCTAGGCAGGCCGCCAGCGGAAGGCCAGCCCGCCGACACATCTCGGCGGCCCCTGCCTCACCTATTGCGTTGACAGAGTCCGGGGCGGAATCCCACATTAAGGGATCAACGAATTTGAACCGAGCGGCGCTTTCACGCCGCCGCGCATTTTTCTGGGAGTGAATTTGATGGCCGATTTTGGCGCCGCCGAACTTGAGACCTTCCGCAACGAGGCCCGCGAATGGCTGGCCGAGAATTTCCCGCCCGCCCTGGCGAAGAACCAGCCGGAGCTGACCGAGGCCAATATGGGCCTGCCGCCGACCAAGGACATGGAGCTCTGGACCCGGCGCATCGGCGAAAAGGGTTGGGGCACGCCGACCTGGCCGAAGGCCTATGGCGGCGGCGGCCTCTCAGTGGCCGAAGCGCGCGTGCTGGCCGAGGAAATGGCCAGGATCGGCGCCCGCAACCCGATCCAGGGCATGGGCCCCGGCATGTTCGGCCATACCCTGCTGGAATACGGCAACGAAGAGCAGAAGCTGAAGCACTTCCCGCCGATCTGCCGCGGCGAGCTGCGCTGGTGCCAGGGTTTTTCCGAGCCCGGCTCCGGCTCCGACCTCGCCTCGCTGACCACCAAGGCCGAGGACAAGGGCGACCATTATCTGGTCAACGGCCAGAAGATCTGGACCAGCGGCGCGCAATTCGCCGACTGGTGCTTCTGCCTGGTGCGCACGGACACGACGAAGAAGCACGAGGGCATCAGCTTCCTCCTGATCGACATGCACAGCCCCGGCGTCGAGGCGCGGCCGATCAAGATGATCTCGGGCGCCTCCGGCCAGTGCGAGACCTTCTTCACCGACGTCAAGGTGCCGAAAGAGAACCTGGTCGGTCAGCTGAACGGCGGCTGGCCGATCGCCAAGCGGCTGCTGCAGCATGAGCGCAACGGCATGGGCAACCGGCTGGGCGGCCAGGGCGGCGGCCGCAGCGAACCGGCCGGAGTGCAGGACCTGGCCAAGAAATATGTCGGCCTCGATGACACCGGCCGCCTGGCCGACGCCGACCTGCGTTCGCGCCTGATCACCCACAAGATGGAGGAGCAAGCCCTGCGCCTCA
>DASQSO010000161.1:0-6946 GCA_035642335.1 Caulobacteraceae bacterium | reverse complement strand
ACGGCCTTCGCCAAGTACATCAAGGCCCGTTGGGGCAAGCCCGTGGCCTGCAGCACGGTGCTGCAGAACCTGCTGGTCGAGATAATTTCATCGCCCGAGGTCTACAAGAAGATCATCGGCATGCAGATGCTGGTCGAGGGCCTAGCGATGGGCGGCTTCGCCACCTTCTATCAGAAGCTGAACGACCCGCTCGGCCGCAAGCTGATGCAGCTGGTGCTGACCGATGAGGCCTTCCACCACAAGTTCGGCAAGATCTGGGCCGACCGCACCATCCCGAAGCTGAATCCCGAAGAGCACATCATCATCGAGGACTGGGCGGCCCACTGCTTCCAGACCCTGCTGTTCAATCTGGTGGCGCCGTCGGAACAGCGCGACCTCTACGAGGAATTCGGCCTCGATCCTGACAAGGTGATCGCCGAATTCCAGGAAATGGCCACCGACGAGGCCCGTCGCGAGGACATGAAGGAAGCCACCAACATCTTCCGCGTGCTCATCAAGACCCTGCTCAACGCCGGCATCATCACCGACCGCACCCGCGCCTTTTACGGCATGTATGTGGACATGGACGAGCTGAAGGCCGAAGGCGATCGCATGGTCGGCGACGACATCGCCGAGGACGGCATCAAGTACCTGCAGGCGATCAACTTCAAGGGTCGCGCCGCTAACGCCCCCTCGGCGCTCGCCGCCGAATAACGAAGGATATGGCGGCGTTCCGCCGCGGAGCAGCTAAAGAATCTGGACATTTGGGCCCTCCCCGTCGCAACCTCGCGACGGGGGAACGGTTAGCCAACCTGAAGTGGGCCAACACCAGTGACGATGAAAACCGCGCACCTTTGGGCCGTAGCCGTTATGGCGGCTGTCTTTTACGCGGGCCAGGCGGCGGCCACCGCCGCTCCAGGCCCGGCGCCTGAGCCGACCAAAACCGTCGATCCGAGGCTTTTCACCGGCCGCTGGTATGAGATCGCCCGCCTGCCGAACATGCTGCAGAAGGATTGCCAAGCGCCGACCGCCGACTGGTCCACGGGTCAGGACGGCGGCTACTCGCTGGTGCAGACCTGCCGGGTCGGCTCGCCGTCAGGGCCGGCCAAGAGCTGGCACGCGGCGGGACGGATTATCGACGCCATCCGCAACGCCAAGGTCCGCGTCGGCTTCTTCGGCGGCTTCATCCATCAGGACTACTGGATCGTCGACCGCGGCGACGACAACAGTTGGTGCATCATGAGCACCCCGACCTCCAAGTACCTCTGGATCATGTCCCGCAGCGCGGTGATGCCGGATGAGGAGAAGGCCGCCCTGGTCGCCCGCGCCCACAGTCTCGGCTACGACACCACGCGGCTGATCTATGACGCGCAGCCGCCGGCCTGACCCGCGCCAGGCTCTTGTCAGCGGAACGTAAACCGAACATTCTCCGGCCATGGACACCGAGGTCATCCTCGCCGTCAGCCGGCCCGACACCACCGACGCCGTCACCCGCGGCGCGGCGCGGCTCTTCCTGGCGCTAGGCTATGCGCCGCTGGCCGAGGTCACCCTGCCGAACGGCCGCCGCGCCGACCTGATGGCGCTGGGGGCCCGCGGCGAAATCGCCATCGCCGAGGTCAAGTCTGGCCTGGACGACTATCGCACCGACCATAAATGGGCCGAGTACGCGCCGTTCTGCGACGCCTTCTATTTCGCGGTCGACGCGGACTTTCCGCGCCATATCCTGGCCGAGGGGCCGGGCTTGATTGTGGCGGATGCCTTCGGAGGCGCCGTCCTGGTCGACCCGCCGGTCGCTCCCCTGGCGCCGGCGCGGCGCAAAGCGCTGACCCTGGCCTTCGCACGCCTTGCCGCCGTCCGCGCTCTCGGCATTGAGTTCGCGCCGTCGCCGACGGCGATCACCTGATCCGTTCCGACCAGGACGTCGAGACCGGCTGGATTGCTCAGGGCGGCGCGCCGCCTCAGCGGGGCGCGCGCTTGGCCAGGATCCGCTGCAAGGTGCGCCGGTGCATGCTCAGCCGCCGTGCTGTCTCCGAGACATTGTGGCCGCAGAGTTCATAGACGCGCTGGATGTGCTCCCAGCGCACCCGATCGGCTGACATGGGGTTTTCCGGCGGGGCGGGCGCCTCGTGATGGCGGGCAAGCAGGGCGCGTAACACGTCATCCGCGTCAGCGGGCTTGGACAGATAGTCGACCGCTCCGGCCTTGACCGCCGCGACGGCGGTGGCGATGGCGCCGTAACCGGTCAGCATGATCACCCGCGCGTCCGGCCGCGCCAACTGGATGGCTTCCACCACCTGCAGGCCGTTGCCGTCCTCCAGCCGCATGTCGAGCACCGCGAAGGCCGGCGCCTTGGCCTTGATGGCGGCCATGGCCTCGGCGATGGACGCGACCAGTACGGGCTCGAAACCCCGCGCCTCCAGCGCGCGGCCGAGCCGGACCCGGAAGGGCGCATCGTCGTCCAGCACGAGCAGGCTTTTGTCCGCGAGCGCTGCCACGGCGTTAGCCAGGTCCTGCATGACGATCCCTCACGAGAGCGGCCGGTCGCGCGACGTCGCGATCCTGCGGCATGATGTCGCTGTCTCGGTTCAAGCTTCAAGTCCCATTTCAGCCTTCTTCAACGAGCGGCGGCGGATCGAAGACGCCAAGTTCGAATCCGCCTGGCGCTGGCGGCGCTTCGATCGCCGCGCGCGGCCAAGCCGCCGCGATGAGCGCGCCGCCACCATGTCGTGCGTTGTGGAAATCCACTTGCGCGCCAGTTCGTTCCAAAAGCGTCTTGGCGATGAAGAAGCCCAACCCCATGCCGATGTGGCCCGAGCGCGATCCTTCGGCGCCGGGACGGCTAGTCACATAGGGCTGGCCGAGCTTGGCCAGGATGTCCATCGAGAAGCCCGGGCCGTCGTCGCGCACCTCGATCACCACGCGGGCTTCGTCGAACCGCACGCTGACCAGCACCTCGGAACGAGCGAAGTCGACCGCGTTTTCGACAAATGAGGTCATGGCATGCAGCACCTCCGGCATGCGGCGGATCTCCGGCGGCCGCGCGCCTGGCGGTCCGGCGACGACGGCCTCCACCCGGATGCCGGCGCCCAGGTGGGGCTCGATCGCCTCATTGGCGAACTGCAGCAGGGTCATGCGCGCGTGGACGGCGTCGTCGGTGTCTGGCTCTTCGGTGAGTCGGGTGAGGATTTCGCGGCAGCGCTCGGCCTGGGAGACCAGAAGATCGGCGTCTTCGCGCAGCGCTCCGTGCGGCGCGCTGCGCGCCAACTCCCTGGCGACGACGGCGATTGTGGCGAGTGGGGTGCCGAGTTCGTGCGCGGCGGCGGCGGCGATGCCACCGAGCGCCGAGAGCCGCTGCTCGCGCGCCAGCACCCGCTGCGTCATGTTGAGCGCCAGCTCCATCCGCGCCGCTTCCGCCGCCGCGCGCCAGGCATAGCCGGCGGTGAGGGCGATGCCGGTGAGCGTCGCCGCGGCGATGGCCAGGCGAAAGAGCAGGGGCGTTGTCGCCGGCGCGATGGACGGCCAGGGCGGGCTGAGCGACCAGACGCTCATCGCGACGAGGGCGGCGGCGGCCAGCCCGCCGACGAGAAAGGCGTAGCGGCCGCGCAGGCTGGCGGCCGCCAGCGTTACCGGCGCGATGAGCAGGAGGCAGAAGGGGTTCAGCACGCCGCCGGTGAGGAAAAGGATCGCCGACATCTGGGCGATATCGAAGCTGAGCTGCACGGCGAGCGCCCAGTCGCCCGCGGCGCGCCTGGCCGAGACGGCGAGGGCCAGTAGCAGGTTGACGCCGGCCGCGGCCGCTATGATCCCGAGCGACGCCGCGAGCGGCCCGCGCACGCCAAGCCAGAGGCCGGCGGCCAGCACCGCGGCCAGTTCCGCGCCCAGGGTCAGCCAGCGCAGGCCGATCAGGACGCCGGCGCCCAACCGCCCGTGGGTCGGCATGGCGTCGTCGAACAGCCCATCGACTTGCCCGGCGAGGGTCTTGGGCCTATCCAGAGCCACCGGCCACGATGGCGGACGCGTGATGAGTTTCACGCCAACCAGTCTAGCAGGCTAAACTCGAGGAGAGCCATGACACTGAGACGCGCGGCGTGGATGCTTGTTGGGTTGGCGGCCTTGTGCCTGGTCCTGTTGACGGTCTGGCGTCCCGGCGCGGCTTCGGCGCCGAGTTCGACCGTGAAGATCGGCGGCCCGTTCCAACTGACCGACCAGAACGGCCGCGGCGTCGACCAAGGCATCCTCAAAGGCAAATGGAGCGCCGTCTTCTTCGGTTACACCTATTGTCCGGACGTCTGCCCAACCACACTGCAGACCCTGGCCACGGCCCAGCGGGAGCTGGGCCCTCAAGCCAGGAACTTCCAGGTTATTTTCATCACTGTCGATCCGGCGCGCGACACGCCCAGCCAGCTCAAGGCCTATCTCTCCAGCGATTCCTTTCCCAAGGGCGCGATCGGCCTCACCGGCCGGGGCGACCAGATCGCCGCCATCACCCGCGCCTACGGGGTCTATTTTCAGAAGCAGGGAACCGGTCCGGACTATTCCGTCAACCACTCTTCGGCCATATATGTGATGAGCCCGAACGGCGCTTACGACAGCGTCATCGGCGCGGGCCTGACCCCGGACCAGACCAGACAGGCCATACAAAGGGCCATGAATGGAGGGTCGGCCTGAAGCCGAACCGAATCGTGGTGAACGATTGGGGCTGATTCACGTTCAACGTGATATGCTGCATTGCACAATGCGCCCGCCGCGCAAGGAATAGACCCAGATGCTCTACGCAATGCACGAAGCCGCCTACTACGCGTCGACCCCGATGCGGTTGATGGCGCGCGCGGCGCGGGACTTCTGGAACTCGCCGCTCAATCCGGCCGCAGATACCGATATGGGGCGCAAGCTCTATGCCGGCGCCGACCTTTTCGCCAACATAACCCGCCGTTACGGCAAGCCGGCCTGGAACATCGACAGCGTCGCCATCGACGACGTCGAGGTGAAGGTGCGGCCCGTCGAGGTGTGGAAATCGCCCTGGGTCAAGCTGATCCACTTTTCCCGCGCTGCCGCGGACCTGCGCCGCGCCGGGCGCAAGGGCCTGGAGCCGGCGATCCTGATCGTCGCGCCGCTCTCGGGCCACCACGCCACCCTTCTACGCGGCACGGTGCAGGCCTTCCTTCAGGACCACGAGGTTTATGTGACCGACTGGTCGAACGCCCGCGACGTGCCGATGCTCGAAGGCCGGTTCGACTTCCATGACTATGTCAATCATGTCCGCGACATGATCCGAGCGCTCGGTGGCCGCCCGCATGTGCTGGCGGTCTGTCAGCCCGGCCCGCCGGTGCTGGCCGCCGCCGCTCTGATGGCCGAGGACGAGGAGCCGAGCCGCCCGGCCAGCCTGACCTTCATGGGCTCGCCGATCGACGCGCGCCTGTCGCCCACCGTGACCAACCGGCTGGCCGAAGAGCGCCCGTTCACCTGGTTCCAGCGGCACATGATCTACACCGTGCCGCCGCCCTATCCGGGGATGATGCGACGGGTCTATCCAGGGTTCGTGCAGCTCTACAGCTTCATGCAGCTCAATCTGGAGCGCCACCAGGAGGCGCATCAGCGCTATTTCGACGACTTGGTCAAAGGCGACGGCGACAGCGCCGACAAGCACCTCGAATTCTATGACGAGTATCTGTCGGTGCTGGACCTGACCGAGGAGTTCTACCTGCAGACGGTCGAGATCGTCTTCCAGAAATACCTGTTGCCCATCGGCGAGCTCATGCACGACGGCCGGCTGGTGCGGCCGGAGCTGATCACCGACATCGGCATCATGACCGTCGAGGGCGAGTTCGACGACATTTCTGGCATCGGCCAGACCCAGGCCGCCCACGGCCTGACGCCGGGCGTCTCCGAGGCCATGCACGAGGACTATGTCCAGCCGCGGGTCGGCCACTACGGCGTCTTCAACGGCCGCCGTTTCCGCGAAGGCATCTATCCGCGCGTGCGCGACTTCATTCGCCGTATCGAGGCCGCGGCGGAGCCGGCGGCGCAATCCACCGCCAAGTCGCGCAAGGCGACGTTGCCGGCGGGCTGATTCGAGGCCTATCTCAAGCTTCGTGGGCCTTTTCAGCCAGAAACGCTTCCTGGACGGCGACCGTATCGATATCGCCGGCGCTGCCGTACGCTTGCGGGTAAGCGGCCGGGCTCGGCGGGTCAGCCTGAGGCTGGACGCGGCCCACGGCGAGATCGTCGCCACCGCTCCCAGTGCGCGCCGCCTGGCCGAAGCCGCCGCCTTCGCCGCCTCGCGCAAGGGCTGGATCGCCGCGCGCCTTGCCGAACTGCCCAGGCCGGCGCCGTTCGCGCCGGGCGCCGTGATCGATCTGCTTGGCGAGCCCTGCCGGCTGGTTTCCGCGCCTGGCCGATTCCAATGGCGACCGGCCCGCGACGGCGAGCCGTTGACGCTGTCGGCCGCCGGCGAGGGCGAAGCGTTTGCGCGTGCGGTCCTGCGCGCCCTGAAGGCCGAGGCGCGCCGTCACTTGGCGGCGCGCACCGAACTCCACGCCGCCGCGCTGGATCGCCCCATGCCGGTGATCGCCATCACCGACGCGCGCGGGCGCTGGGGCTCGTGCAGCCCGCCGCGCCTACGCGGGTTCGGCGCCGGCATCGAGGTCGGCCGCATCCGCTATTCCTGGCGGCTGCTGCTGAGCCCGCCGGCGGTGCTCGACTATGTCTGCGCCCACGAATGCGCCCACCTGATCGAGGCCAACCACTCGCCGCGCTTCTGGGCGGTGGTGCACCGGCTGGTCGGCGACGAGCGGCCTTATAGAGACTGGCTGCGCACCCACGGCGCGCGCCTGCACGCCGTGGGCCGCGGCTAACCGGGAGGCGGCGGCGCCGGCGGCGCGGCCGCGGCCGGCGGGGGGTTGGAGGTCGGCGCGCCGCTTTCCGCCGGCGTGGAGCCCGACAGGATGTCGCCGATCGCATCGCCGCC